>CALVAU010000032.1 GCA_944325615.1 Candidatus Gastranaerophilales bacterium
CCCATGTCATTTCCTTCATTTCATGATATAATTCAATTATAGCTATGTCAAAATCAGAAATCAATCAAATAAATTCATGGGATGTTAAGATAGAAGATTTAACTCCCGTAATGCAGCAGTATATGCAAATTAAACGTCAAAATCCTGATGCTGTTCTTTTATACAGACTTGGTGATTTTTACGAAACTTTTTTTGAGGATGCAGTGCTATTATCAAAAGAGTTGGAGTTGACTCTTACCGGTCGTGATGCAGGTGCTGTATATGGTCGTGTTCCCTTAGCAGGCATTCCGGTAAAAGCAATTGTCGGTTATTTAGAAAAATTAGTCCAGAAAAATATCAAAGTTGCTATGTGCGACCAGCTGGAAGATCCTAAGTTTGCTAAAGGGCTTGTAAAACGTGGTGTTACGAGAATCATTACCTCCGGTACACTTACAGAGAGCGATTTTTTAAAGCAGAACAAAAATAATTACATAGCAGCGATGTTCAAGGATGAAAAATCTGATTTGTACGGCTTTGCATATTCAGATATTTCGACAGGTGAATTTAAAGTAACACAAGCACCTTTGAGTTTGCTGATGTCAGAACTAGCAAGATTGCAGCCTGCAGAAATTGTTGCACCTGCATTGCGCGGTGAAATAAAACCGTTTCAGATTGTACCTGAAGAAAAGGTTGATTTGCCTGAAGGTATTGTAAAAACTTATAATTGCTCAAAAATTCCGGCAAATGTTTTTGAATTTTCAATGACCGATGCTAATTTGAAAGCTCTTTTTACACCTGCTGCATTGACTGCATTCGGGTATGAAAAGTATAAGATAGGTTTTAGAGCAGCTGGAGCTTTATTTGCATATATTTGGGAAAGCATGAAAGAAAATGTTCCTAAAATAGAGCGAATCGAGTCTTATGAATTATCAGAATATATGATTTTAGATGCAAGCACAAGAAAAAATCTTGAGCTTGTAGAAACTTTGCGCGAAAAAAATAAGTACGGATCTCTTCTTTGGGCAATTGATCAGACTAAGACCAATATGGGTGCAAGGCTTTTGAGAAGTTGGATTTGTCAACCTTTGAAAAGAATTTCTGATATACAAAAAAGACAGGATGCTGTATCTGAGTTTGTAGAAAAATCTTCTGTCAGAGTTTCTTTGATTGAAACTTTGGAGAAAATATATGATATACAAAGATTATCTACAAGATTAAGTAATAATTCAGCAAATCCGAAAGACTTTTTGAGCCTTAAAGCTTCATTGCAGATGTTGCCTGAGCTTATTGAGGTTGCATCTGAGTTAGAAAACAATCCGTTTAAAAATATTGTTGAATACGAAAATGAGATAAATGATTTTGTATCATTGATAGACCGCACAATAAGAGAAGATGCTCCGATGGTTATAAAAGAAGGCGGAATTATAAAAGATGGAGTATCAGGAGAACTTGATTATTATCGAGATTTGTTGACTAACGGCGAAGATTGGCTTTTGAAGTTTGAAGAAAGAGAAAAAGAAGCAACCGGTATCAAAAATTTAAAAGTCGGTTATAATAAGGTATTTGGCTACTTTATAGAAGTTACAAATTCAAATCGTCATTTAGTACCGGATACTTATATAAGAAAACAAACTCTTACAGGTGCAGAAAGATTTATTACGCAAGAATTGAAAAAACATGAAGATGATTTTTTATCAGCTAAATTCAAAGCGACAGAACTGGAATACAAATTATTCACTGATTTTAGGGAATATTCAAAAGAGTTTGTATCTAAAATCAGAGAAATAGCAGATTGTGTAGCTTCTGCTGATGTTTTGTCATCACTAGCTCAAGTTGCTGTCGAAAATAATTATTGTAAGCCAGAAATTGATGAGTCAGGTGATTTTGTTGTTAAAAATGGCAGACATCCTGTATTAGAAAAAATTCTACCGCTTGGAGAATATGTTGCAAATGATTTGGAATTACAAAGCAATTCTTTGGATAAAACTCAATTTATGATTTTAACTGGTCCTAATATGGCCGGTAAATCGACATATATGAGACAAAATGCTTTGATTGCAATATTAGCTCAAATAGGTTCTTGGGTGCCTGCTGATTATTTGAAATTAGGTATAATTGATAAGATTTTTACAAGAGTTGGGGCATCGGATGATTTAACACTCGGTCAATCCACTTTTATGGTTGAGATGATTGAGACTGCTTATATTTTAAATTCAGCAACAGAAAGCAGCTTTATTCTTCTTGATGAAATCGGTAGAGGTACAAGTACTTATGACGGTGTTGCTATTGCATGGTCTGTGGCTGAGTTTATCGCAACTAAAATAAAAGCAAGATGTATATTTGCAACTCATTACCACGAATTGAATGTTATGACAAAAACTTATCCGCAGATTAAAAATTATAGAATTACGATAGCAGAAGAAAATGGCGAGATAGAATTTTTGCGTAAAATTGTACAAGGTGGTGCAAGTAAAAGTTATGGTATTCAAGTTGCAAAAATGGCAGGTTTGCCAAGTTCTGTAATAAAAAGATCACAAGATTTGATGCATAAAATGCAAAAAGATTTTTCAAACAATTTAGCAACTAAGAAAAAAGCTGATAATACACAGCTAGAAGTTCCACAGCTAAACCTGTTTAATTAATAAAATAATCAATAGATATTAATTTTTACTTTTATTATTTAAGCATATTTTGGTAGTGCTCGTTATAAAAATCGCCAAATCTATCATTTAAAATTGCTTCGCGACATTTTTGAGAAAATTCTATCAAAAATTGTATGTTATGAATTGATAATAAAGTAGCAGCTGTACTTTCTCCACATCTCCAAAGGTGTCTTATATATGCTTTTGAATGGTTTTTACAAGCATAGCAATTGCAGCCTTCGACAAGTGGACTGTGATCATCTTCAAATGCTTTGACTTTGATGTTTCTTTTGCCTTCCCAAGTGAAGAATGAACCATGACGTGCGTTACGAGTTGGAAGAACGCAATCAAACATATCAACGCCATATTTAATACCATCTAATAAATCTTCTGGAGTTCCGACTCCCATTAGATATCTAGGCTTGTTTTGCGGCAGAAGCGGTGCGGTAAAT
>CALVAU010000033.1 GCA_944325615.1 Candidatus Gastranaerophilales bacterium
GTCGAAACACTAAATATAAATAGATTCATTAACCCCAAAAACATATAAACTCCTAAATAATAAACACTAAAAGAGACCATTAGGATGCAGAAAACGACCCACTCAGTAATGAGTGGTTTTTTTTATGTGTTTTAATATATGAAGTCTTTATTTATATACGATAGTCGATTTCGTGTTTTTTGAACAATTTATTGTAATAAGAAGCATAATGCTTCACATCTTTTTCTGTAAGTACCATAGGAACTTGACTTTGCAGCTTATCGTTATCCCATCTTCTTGAATTTGCACGGGCATACTTTAGAATAAAAGAATCAACTTCTTTAAAATAATTGTGCTTTGAGGTTATAAACGCATTTTTATTTATATCATTCAACATTTGTTTGGCAACTGCAGCGAAATTATCAACTGAATTTCGCGCTTCTGAAATTTCTTTTAAAATGTTTTTTATAGCAAGCACATCAAAATTAAAATCAGGTTTAAACTTATACTTTGTATGAAACGGCAGTGCTTGAGCCATAGAAGATATTTTTATTTTCTGCAAATTATTTTCTTTCATTTCAATAAGACTTACTAATCTCAATATTTCGCCAAGCCCTTGTTTTTGATGTTTAGGCATTACATCCATATAACACCCGTCCATTAAATTTAAAGAATCGAACATATCATATTCATGAGAGCCTAAAATATCAAAATTTTTATTAGTCAGTATTGTTTGTGCATTAGCCATATCACTATTTGGCAATGTCTCCAGATATACAATTTTTTGATTATCAGTTTTTACAGGAAGTCTTCTAATAAATTTTAAATTGTCATATTTATAAAATTCGATTTTTGCAGGCAAACTAGGTTTGCGGGGTAAAAAGAAATTAAACATATATTATTATAAATATCTCCAAGAAAAATATTGCTATGATTTTTTTATTACTATAAGATTTCTTACATAGTTTTCTTCCAAAGGAAGTCTGTATTCAATTATATCAGAAATAAAAAGTTTTCTTCTTTTCAAAATATCTTTAGCTTCCGCAATTTCATCTTCTGTTTTTTTTGATTTATAAGCAACAAAATAGCCGTTATCATTTAACAGTGGTGCAGCATAAGCTGTTATTAATTTCAATGGAGCTACTGCTCGAGAGGTTATTATATCAAACTTTTCATGCAGATTTTCAGCTCTTTCACAGATTGGGTGAAGATTATTTATATTAAGCTCCGATTTTAATTTTTCTATGGCATTAATTTTTTTGCGGATACTATCAAGCGGATAGACTTCAACTTCAGGATAAGCCAATGCAATAGGTATAGCAGGAAAGCCTCCACCCGTTCCTATATCAAGAAGTTTTTTACCTTTTCCATACTTTGTAAAAACTTTTTCTATTGAAAGACTGTCAAAAATATGCTTTTCCCACAGATATTTTTCATCATTTTTGGAAATCAGGTTTAGTACTGAACTTTGCTCTAAAAATACAGTCATATATTTTTCAAAAAAATCTTTATCTACCATTTACTGCCTGCTTTGTATTTCATTAAATTTTTCATCACCTATTTGTGTCCCCAAATCATCTATTCGTTTTTGGATTTTTTTAACATTATTCTCACTCAAATTACCAGATGCAAATTTCTTTGCTTTCAAGTATTTTTCAAGTGCCGTTTCTATATCTTTATTAAACAAATAAAAATCACCTATTGCCATCATTGAAGATACTTTGTAGAATACTTCATTCAATCTGCAAGCTGTTTCATAAGCTTTGTTATAATATTTTAAAGCTTTATCAGGGTTTATTTTTCTGTTTAGAGCTGCCAATTTCATAAATGACAAATATATTCCGTTTGAATTGTTATTTTCTTCATCTATTTGAAGGCTTAATTCGTAGAATTTCAAAGCTGATTCCAAAACTCCCATATCTTCATATATAGCAGCTAGATTAGAATAAGCTGACGATAAATATTTGTTAGATAATTTATTAATTTCTACACAGCTTTTATAAAACAAAACAGCTTGTTTAGTCTCACCCATTTCATCACTTACTGCTGCAAATTTATAGTACAACTCAGCAAGCAACACCTCATCTTCTACATCATCTGCAATATCTACAGCTGCTTTTAGGTAATTGTATATAACCTCATTATTACCTTCAGTATAGTCAGCAAGCATAATATTTGCTTTTATACGTAAATCTGGAAGAATTTTTTCTGTTGTAATAATTTCATTTAATATTTCTTTTGCTTTATCTTTCTTAAATGTTGTGAAGTTGATATTGGCAATTTCCAAATTTATTTCCGCACATTTAGAGATATCCCCTGAAGCTTTATACAATTTTAGAGCTTCTTCATAATATTTTGTAGAATTGAACCAGTCTGAAAGCTTTGAATAGGCTTCAGCGAGTTTTGAATAAATTTTCGGAAGAAATATTTGATAATCGCTATCATTCTTCATCATCAAAGCTCTTTGATATATCATTACAACTCTTTTAAAATTAAACTTATTTTCTTCTTTTTTTGCCAAGTTTACTAGCTCTACAAGAGTTAAGTTATTTTCTTTTTCAATTTCTTTCAGCTGATCATCTGTAAATGTAATGAACTCATTTATTGAATCAGCAATTTTATTCATTATATCATTTTCTTCTTCTTCACTATCAAAAATAAATCTTATACTGCTGATATCTTTTTTCTGAGGCACTTGAATTTCTTCAGGTTTTTCTTCTTTTGGAATTGTTACCAATCCATTTTCTATTATTGCTTTTGGCTTAATTGTAGATTTCTTCGGTAAAAACATACTATGATATTCTATTTCAGCTCTCATAGTTGATCTGGAAATCAACAAATCTCTTTCCATAGGCTTGAGTGGCAATTGAGTCTCGTATAATTCAACACAACTTTTATGCAATTTTACAGCTACATTTGCAGGAATCGAATTTTCTGCAATCTCTTTGTAATAATCCTGCAAATAAATCATATTACCGTCTTGAGACAAAATTAGAGTTTCTATAAATACCTTAACTTTAAATTCATCATATAAATTAAGAGCCCTTAAAAGATTAATGCTCACCGGATGTCTTATAATAGTTAAAAATCTAAAGAGATGACCGCTGACAGGATCAATTAATGCGAGGGCTTCACGCAAAATAAAATCATTATATGACAAAAAAGTCTTACTGAATCCGTCAATAAATTCCAAAAGACTTAAGCCCCTTATTTGAATAATTTTCACTGAAAGTGCAGTGTATAAATAGTATCCTCTTGTATATTTATACAATTCATCAGATACAGGGCCGATTAGCTTTATATCAAATGATTTTAAATATTTTTCAAATAAATGTTTTTCCAATGCTCCTATTGAAATTCTATCAATATTCAAAGGATCAATAAAATCATTTAAATCAAACTTTCTTGCTGCAAGAACTATTTTTATTTTCCCGAGTTTTGAAACTTGTTTAAAAAATTCCAAAATTTCAGATTTATTTGATTTTAATACGGTATCAAAAGAATCTACAAATATTACTATCGGATAATTGATAGAAGATAAATATGAATTTATTTTTTGAATAAAATTTTCTGAACGATTTTTGGGTGATTGAATAATTCCCTGAGCCGTCAATTCTTTAAACACTTCAAAAAATGTAAGAAGCATATCATCAAGAATTGTTGTCTCATAACAGTTATATTTTAAAATAATTGTCTCTGATGACAGATAATTAAAGAAATAATCTATTAATGCACTTTTGCCTACCCCCATAAAACCGTTTACTAGAAGCATTGATTTTTCCGATCTGAAAAAATCTTTCATTTTTATAAAATTATCAAGATTATTTTCGACCAGTATAGGGTTGATAGAATAATCACCCTGATTAAGAAAAATTTTCTTATCTGATATTTCATTAATAAAAGTAAATTCCATATAGTAATATTAATTGATATAGCTTTTTTTTGCAAATTAATTTTTACATAATTGCACAAAATATTTTTTATAGTACAATATGAGTAGTAACTTAGGGGAAGAAGATGGAATTTTTCAGAAAACATCAGAAATTAATAATCGGTGTTATAGCCGTAACATTTATTGCCTGGACAGTAGGTTTAATGATGCTGCCACTTTTATTCAAATAGGGAACTAAATGAATTTTAATAAAAATATAAAAAATATATTTATCACAATACTCACGGTGTTGATATGTATAGCTACATTTGCACCACAACCTTCTTATGCAACTTCTTTGGATCAAAAGAAAAAACAGACACGAGAAAAAATCAAACGTATTCAGTTCTTAGAAGGACTTGAAAAAAACAAATTATACAAAAATCAGCAAAAACTTGAAAATACTCATACGACTTTGGCTAATTCAAAAGCTCAATATAATTCACTGCAAAATCAGCTAAGTAGGATGGAAACTGAACTTGCAAGAGCTCAAACTGATTTTAACAATACTGATGCACAGCTAAAAAATAGAATACGACAAGTATTTAAAACACAGCGTCTTGGAATGTTTGAGTTAATTCTTTCTGCAAAAGATTTGAATGCATTACTTGATGTTGTTTATTTTGAGAAAATCATCATCAAACGCGATTATAAAAAGATGGTTGAACTTAAAGAAAAATCTATTCGTCTTGCAAAAATGAAAAAAGATATAGAAACGCAAAAAGAGGCACTTGCATCAACTATTGCGAATATGAATTATCAACAACAATCAATAAAACAAGCTATCGCTCAGAACCAGAGTATGATAAACAAACTTAAAACAGACAAGGCATACTATCAAAGAGCTGAACGAGAACTTGAAAGACAATCAGCTGATTTGCAAAAAATGATAAGCAAAGGCTATAAAAATTCAACAGTAAAAGTCTCCTCATCAGGATTTATGAAACCTATTGCAGGAAGAATAACTTCTCCGTTCGGCTGGAGAACTCACCCGATATTTAACAGCAGGACATTCCACTCAGGCGTTGATATCGGCGGTCCAAATTATGGAAGCATTAGAGCTTCAAACAGCGGAAAGGTCATATATTCAGGCTGGTACGGCGGATATGGAAAAGTCGTTATCATTGACCATGGTGTAGTTGGCGGACAGCCAATGACAACATTATATGCACACATGTCAACAATAAAAGTAAATAACGGACAAACTGTAACAAAAGGTCAGGTTATAGGATTAGAGGGCACAACAGGATATTCAACAGGACCACATTGCCACTTTGAGGTCAGAATTAACGGAAAACCAAATAACCCTATGAATTACATTTAAAAAAGGAATATCTTTTGAAGAAATTAGTCATCATAACTTTAATATCATTAATGGTACCAAATACTGCATATGCATTTATGGATATGTATGAAAATCCGGCAGTAGAAAGAACCAAAGAACAACAAGAATTAGAAAACATTCAACAATTCTTCTACGAAAGTCCTGTTGGCAAATTTGAGGTCAAAACCGAAAATGAAAATTTCGATACAGGTATAAACGAATTATATGGGCCTGAGACAAGAGATTTGCGAGGAATGCCGTTATTCAAGCAACTTCGCATAAAAATTTCTAACCACTATAAAATAAAAGCTGATGAAGAAATGCTTAAAGAACAGCAATTACAAGAAGAATATTTCAAACAACTTGAAGCTGGGCTTGATGATGAAACGACTTTAGAAGATTTGCAAGAAGAAAATTTACAGACGCTAATAGATATTGCAAACGAGAAAAATAAAACAGAAAAAAAAGAAAAGAAAAAATTTAATTTCTTTAAAAAAGATAAAAATGATGATTCGCAAGAAGTTAATGTAAAAAATCAAAAAGAATCTACACCGGAAGTTGAAGAAAACAAAAACGCAGAATCTGAGGATACTAAAAAAATTGAAGGCGGAGTAAAACAAGTAGAAGCTGAAAAAGATGTTGTGCTTGATTGCGATGTAGTAAACTATCTTGAAGAAAGCTCTGAAGTAGAAGCTCTTGGAAGACCAACAATAAGTTTTCCTCCTCAAGGAGTTAAAATTACTGCTGATAGAATAACCTATAATACGGAAACAAATGTTTTAAAAGCTTTTGATAATGTAGAAATTGATAAAGACGGCAATAAAATGCATGGTGATTTTCTTCAAATTAATATGAATGAAGAAAATGCTCTAATTTCGAATCTAAAAGCCGATCAAATGAATATGACAATATATGCCAAAACGGCAAATGCCTCAGATGATTTGGTCGTTTTGGAAAAAGGTTCTATAAAATCAGAACATCCATATATTTTAAGACTTCAAACAAGTTTTATGAGAGTGAGAATTGATAAAATGGTTATCCCTGATGCCGCTCAATCTCACTTTGATGATATGGTAGGTCATACCAAAATAAAAGTTGTAGCAAAAGATATAAAAGTTGAGGCAAAAGAAGAGCATGATGTAATAACAGTAAAAGATGGTGCCGTACAATTTGGAGACTCTAAATTATTTAATTTCAGAAGTTTTACAGCACACACAAATAAAAATCATGGTTATGTAGAAACAAATATTCCTGAATTCGGATCAAGATCTCAGATTGGTATGTTCCTAGGGCCAGGATTTGCTTTTGATACACCCTTAGGTTCTACCATAAAATTAATTCCGTTTTTAAATTACAAAAATGATTTTGGGATAGGTGGAGCCCTAAGATATACAAGCAGCACAAACCGTACAGATATGATGTATGGAAGTGCTAATGATATTTTTGTATTAAGAGGCCGTCAATATTTGGACGACAAATTGTTTATGCAATACGGTGTCAATTCATACACTAACGATTGGTGGATGGGACAACGAATGGCAAAATATATGGTAGAAGCTGTATATACTGATAAAACTACAATTCCTAGCTTTATGGGAGAAAAACGTCCTCTAAACTTCAGTCACAGAGCAAGCGTAGGCTACGCCCAAGCAGGAAACATAAATAAATTTGATGCAAATATTCCTGATTCAAATATCGGTACAATGCGTTTTAAATATATGGCACAATTAATACAATCCCTTTATTCATACCATAATAAAGAAAAAAGATTACATTTAGACACAGGTATCGCAATGCAGGGAAGTGCAGCTGTATATGGTACAGGAGATACTCAATTTGTAGGTAGAATTGGACCTTATTTGCATACACAATATAAATATTGGATGCAGGACATTTCATACTTCCAAGCGGGATATTCAGATGAAACACCTATGCCAAGATTTGACGCTTATCGTTATGGCAGATCAAACGTATCTATAAGAGAAGCTCTAAGAGTTAATAAATACTTAACTTTAGCTTATGCAACTTCTATAAATCTTTCAGGGGATTCTCCTAACAATAAAGATATTCAAGAAAGTGCATTTATTGTAGCTTTAGGACCTGATGATTTAAAAGTAAGCTTCGGTTATGACTTTATGAGAGAACAGACTTATTTCACAATAGCTTTAGCTCTTGATACGAAAGGATCATCAGTTGAATATGACAGAATGGAAATCAGACACCCTGATAAACTGGGTAAAGATAAGAAAAAATATGTAGAACCTGTTGTATTTCCTGAGAACACACCTAAAAAGCAAGAAAAAAGAACGTACGCTGAAGTTATTAACATAGAAGATCCTAATAGGGAACAAATATAGATTATGAAATTGAAAATTTTAAAAGAAGAATTAATAAAATACGGCAAATTATCCGGGCAAAAAAACTTTACCCCGGGTATTTCAGGCAACATGTCTGCGAGGTTTGGAGATAAAATTTTAATAACAACATCAGGTTCTGCTAATGAATATTTAGAAGATGATGAGCTTGTATTAATTGATTTTGACGGGAATTTAGTTGAAGGGGGTAAAAAACCTTCAAGTGAAAAAATGCTCCATGTTGAATATTACAGACAACGACCTAATATAAATTATATTTTGCACATGCACTCACCATATTTAAGTACATTTGCAGCATGTAAAAAAGCATTGGATGAGCCTATAATGCCTGAAAATATTTTTTACTTCGGAAAAATTCCACTAGCAGAATACGGACTACCTGGTTCTAATGATTTAGTAGAAAAAACTGCAAAATATTTTAAAGATTATAATGTAATACTTATGGCAAAT
>CALVAU010000034.1 GCA_944325615.1 Candidatus Gastranaerophilales bacterium
TCTATATCAACGGTGAATTTTCAAGCGATCAGTACAAAAGAAGATTTGGCGGATTTACAGGTTTTGATAACAAAGGAAACTTGGATGAAATAGCAACCGCTTCTGCAGATTATGGCGTAAGCAAAAGAACAGTAAGAAAAGCTATGAAATATGCAGGTTATGATACAGAAAAAGATTTAACCTGGTTATACAAAACACTTGCAGCGTTAGGATGTCTTGGTGCTGCAGCTGGTACAGGAGCATTAGTTGGTGCAAGATTTACAAGTAATGTCTGGGGTATTCACAATGACGGCTCAAGTGAATTGTTGGATACAATCGTAACAACTTCAAATTCAGCTCAAGTCGGTGCTTTAAGAGGTCTTTTGGCTGGTATAATTCCTGCGATAGCTCTTGCAGCAGTTGTTAAAGATAATGGCGGTAAAGATATCTTCAACGGTAATACAGCTGAAGAAATTGTAGCTAAAGGTGAAAAGAATATTGAATCTCGTATCAGAGGCAAGAAAAACCAAAAAATGATGAAAGCTATTTTGAGAATGGAAAATATCTCAAATGAAGATAAAGCATTTATCTTAAAACTTGCTTATGGTGAATTGACAGGT
The DNA here is from genome assembly GCA_944325615.1 of Candidatus Gastranaerophilales bacterium. GTDB lineage: Bacteria > Cyanobacteriota > Vampirovibrionia > Gastranaerophilales > Gastranaerophilaceae > Scatenecus. Next base: position 600 of record CALVAU010000034.1, read on the forward strand.
AAGAAAGTAAATGACAGAGAACTTGCAGCAGCTTATGAAATTGCAAAATTCTGTAATGAACATCCTGACTTTGATCCGAAAAATTACGATAAACTCCCGGGTGAAATAAAACCTGTAGATGTTGATCAAAATCATAACGTTAATATTGATCCTGTTGTAACTGATACAAATACAGGAGATGATGACGATGATATCCCAGAAGATAATGGAGATGACAATGACGGAGGAAATGCACCTGCATTATGTGATTTGGGTATCGGTAAAAATGATGGTGTAAATGCTCACGATTACAATGTCAGAGCAGGTATCAAAGGCAAGGATAAAAACGGAAATCCGATAACATTAGGTGATAACCCTTACAACATTGTATTAGGCAAATACCAAAGAGCTGATGGTAAACCGATGACACATGATGAAATTATGGCAGTTCGTAACGAAATCTTCGGCAAAAACAACGGTCTAAGACAAGGTAAAATTCAATTGCCTGACGAAGTTACAATAGGTGAAAAAACATACAAATATCATGACGGTAATGTTAAATTAGGAACTGTTGCAACCGGTGGTAAGATGAACTTCTTCAAACCTGTAAAATATCCTGGAGCGTCATACAATGTTCACGATTGCAACAACAATATCTTAAGAGATAAACTTCCTAGTTATAATGCAGCTAAGACTGAAGCTGAAAAAATTGCCAAAGAAAACCCTGATAAATATAACTTCTTTATACAATAAAATCTGTCTGTATTATATAAAAAAGAGGTCGTCAGAAATGACGACCTCTTTAGTTTTCAATTATTTGAACTCCTTTATCGGTAGCAACAAGTCCGTTTTTTATCCAATATTCGTTAAGTTCTGCAAAGTCTTTATCAATCATAAAGTAAGTCGAGCCTGAGCCTGACATCATTGAACTCGGGTAGAGCTTTTTAATTTTTTGTAACTCCTCATAATCGTCAAACACCGCCCATTCAAGATCGTTTTTAAAATTCTCTCTGCCTAATTCGTTGCGAGATTTTTTGTTGGCAAACTTTGTATAGGCTTCTTTTGCACTTATTCCAAGATTGAGAGGTTTAATTAATGATACATTAAATTCTTCAAAATCAAGTTTTTCTAAAATTTCACCTCTGCCTCTTGTCATTTGACGTCCGCCTTCAAGACAAAAGTTCAAATCCGATCCGAGTTTTGCACAAAGATTATGAAGGTCATCATGACTTAGCGGGTTTTTGAAGTATTCATTCAGACCGAATAAAATTCCTGCAGCATTTGTGCTGCCGCCTGCAAGACCTGCTGATATCGGAATGTTTTTTTCTATAAAAACTTCGATTTTATGTGGTTTTATTTTCGTGCTTTCAATGAAAAGACAAATTGCCTTGTGTACAAGATTTTTTTCGTTATAAGGAATGTCTTTGCTTGTACCTGACAGTAAAATTTCAAATTCTTCTGAAGGTGTAGCATTTAATATCAAATAATCGTACAAGCTTATTGTCTGCATTATGCTTTCTATATTATGAAAACCGTCAGGGCGTCTTGATGTGATTTTTAAATCAAGGTTAATTTTAGCAGGACACTGAATTTTCATTTTTCAAAAGTTCCTCTGATAATTTTCCGAACATCTCAATAGAGAGTTTTTCTCCTCTTGTATTTTCATCGATATTTAGTGCAGCAAGTGATTTTTGGATATTTTCTTTAGAAAATCCGCCTTGCATCAGGCAGTTTTTAATATTTTTTCTGCGTTGGGCGAAAGCTGCCTTTATTGTTTTTCTAAAGTGTGAATAGTCGCTAAGTTGGAGTTTAGGATTGTCTCTCACATTAAGTTTTACTAGTGCAGAATTAACTTTTGGTGCAGGATAAAAAGATTTTCTGCCCACAAGTCTAAAAATTTCTACATCAGCCCAAAATTGAGAGAGAATTGTCAAAAGCCCGTATTGTTTTGAAGGTGAATTTTCATCAGCCACCATACGCCTTGCAACTTCTTCTTGTACCATTAAAATAATATCTTTTATAAGATTTCGGTTTTTGTTGTTCAAGTCATCAATCTCGCCGAGTAAATGTGCGATGATAGGACTTGTTATGTAATATGGAATGTTTGCGACAATTTTTACTTTTTCATTTGTAAGTTTTGTAAAATCTGTCTTTAAAATATCCTGATGAATAATTTCAAGATTATCAGCATTAAGTTTTTGCAATTCTTTTATAGCTTCTTCATCCAATTCGATTGCAATAACTTTTTTGGCATGCTTAATCAACTGCTCAGTTACAAACCCGACCCCCGGTCCGATTTCTATTGCAACATCATCTTTTGTAATTTGAGCTTCGTCAATGATAGCATCTATTACATCGGGATTTATAAGAAAGTTTTGCCCGAGTCGTTTTTTAGTTTTAAAAAATTTAGCACGTTCAAAGTAGTTCATCTTAACTATTATAATACCACAGACAGGCTAATGTTTATTCATATAATATTTGATATTTTAATAAAGGTTATAGTATTATATTTTTTACGGAGGCAAAAGTGAGTAAATTACAAACTAAAGAAAAGCTTGAAAAATCAGATATTTTAAATCTTTTTAAAAGCGGTAGTAAATCAGATTCTGATTTTAAAATCGGAATGGAATATGAAAGACTTCCTATTTCAATGGTTACTGATAGAGCAGTATCTTATGAAGGGGATTTTGGAGTTTGTAATTTTTTGAGAGCTTTTGCAAAGTCTGAAAATTGGGATTATATAACTGATGATTATAATATAATCGGGTTAAAACAAGAGCATGACACAATTACGTTAGAGCCTGGGAGTCAGGTTGAGTTAAGCATTAAGCCTGAGAAAACAATTTTTGATTTGAAGAAAAAAGTCGATTTGTTGAACAAGCAAATGATGCCGATACTTGATAAGTTCAATATAAGACTTTTAGAATATGGGGTATCACCTTTATCTACCCACAAAAATATTTCACTTATTCCAAAAAGACGTTATAAAATTATGGCTCATTATCTTTGGGGAATTTTATCTGATGTTATGATGCGTGAGACCGCAGGTATTCAGGGTACGTTTGATTTTAAAGATGAAGCTGATGCAATTAGAAAATTCAATATTGCAAATAAATTGACTCCGTTTGTCACAGCTATGTTTGCAAATTCGCCAATAAGAGGCGGGGTAGAGACAGGGTATAAGACATTTAGAGCTTTGAGCTGGCTAAATACCGACAATGACAGATGCGGTTTTTGCGGAAAAATGGATGAGGATTTTTCTTTTGAAAAATACGTAGATAATGTATTGAAAAGCCCTATTATTTTCATTAATCGAGAAGGAATGCCGATAGAAGTCAGAGGCAAAATTAATTTTGAAGAATTTATGCAAAAAGGCTTTGGTGATTTTGATGCTGAAATTGATGATTTCAAGCTCCATGCAAATTTATATTTCCCGGAAGTCAGGATGAGAAACTTTATCGAAATAAGAAATCATGATTGCGTTTCAAAAGATATGATTTATGCAGTCCTTGCTATTTATAAAGGAATTTTGTACAGCAACAGTGCAATGTCTGAAATTGACGAATTGCTAAAAAGTTTTTCATATACAGATTTTGCAGAACTCAGGTATAATGTTCCGAAAAGTGCGCTTTCTGCTAAAATTCAGGGAATTAAAATATCAAATATTGCAAGAGAAATTTTATATATTGCTGAAAAATCTCTTATAGAAATGGATACAAAAGAAGAAAAATTCTTAGAGCCCATAAAAGAATTGACTTTTGACGGGGTGTCTCCGGCTGATATAATTCTCAGAAACTGGAACGGGCTTTGGAATAAAGATGTTAAAAAGCTTATAAAATATTTAAGTAAATAATTTACATGTAAAGCCAGAGTATTACTCTTGCATATTTTGCAACTAAGACAAGAAGGAAACTGAATATAAAATCATAAACGATTTTAATTCCGCTTTGTGCTAATATCCAGCCGCTTGTGAACATAAAACCTTCATGTCTTAGGCCTGCAATAATCAGCATATAAATTATTCCTAAAATATGTATTGTCAAAATTCCGACTAAAATAGCTTTGATAATATTTTTGTATGTAAATCCGCTTTTCAAAATAGTTCCTGTTAAAAACGCAGCAGGAATATATGCCAAAATATAGCCGAATCCGTATTCTTTGAAGTATTCCAAACCTCCGCCAAGTGCAAATACAGGCATGATGAAAAGTCCTGTAAGAATGTATATCAAAACACTTGCAAGTCCGAATTTTCTGCCTAAAAGTGCAGTGATGAACATAACAGCAGGTACTTGTGGAATTAGATTGAAATTGTGAATATAATCTTGAATTTTTAAATCATTTCCAGAAAACAAATCCGCAGGTAGTCCCAGATGGGTTATATTCAGCTGCGTAAAAGTAGATATTACAAGAAGAAATGAGCAAAAAATAATCATTAAGATACTGCTTATGCTGAATTTTAGACCGGATCTTGTGCTTTTGACGGTCTTAACCTTGGGTTGTACGGCTTCTTCTGTCATAATTTGTAAGTAATCCCTGCTTTTTCTTCTAAATTCTTAAGATTTTGTTCGTATATACTTTTAAATTTATCGTAAAAAATGTTTTCTGTCCACATTATTAAGGCATCTTCATTATTGTCTTGATAGTAGCCTTTTCTTACGCCAAGTGATTTGAAACCGTATTTTTCATACAATTTTATCGCAGGCTCATTTGATACTCTTACCTCAAGAGTGATGTATTTAATCATTTCCTTATAGCAGGATTTTATAATTGCATTTAAAAGAGCTTCGCCGATATGTTTTCTTCTGAAATCAGGAGATACCGAGATGTTTGTGATATGAGCTTCTTCTAAAATTTGCCAGCATCCTGCATATCCTGTCAATTCACCTTTTTCGTTGAAAGAACAGTAATATTTCGCAAGCTCATTATTTATTTCATTAAAAAATGATTCCTTTGACCAATGATGCGGGCCATAAGATCTTTCTTCCACTTGGATTACGTCATCAAGGTAATCCCTTTGCATCGGCTCAATTTTTATTTGAACTTTTTCCATACAAAAATTTTAGCATGACAGAAAGTCGTGAGCAACGATTAAATTTTGTTTGTAAACTGCAAAAGGTCTGCGATTTTTAAAATAAAATTAAATTGATTATACATTTTTTCTATAAGCTTTTTATCATTTGTTCGTTTATAAAGTTTGGCTATATTAAAAGAATCTTTACCTATATCTATTGCGATGA
>CALVAU010000035.1 GCA_944325615.1 Candidatus Gastranaerophilales bacterium
TAATTTTAAAATACATTGAAAGTCAAATATGGGCGTGTGGTGGAATGGTAGACACGCTAGTCTTAGGAACTAGTGCGAAAGCATGGGAGTTCGAGTCTCTTCACGCCCACCATATAAAAAGACCGCATATGCGGTCTTTTTTAGTGCTTATTTTTATTACAAAAATTTACCTATTGTGTAAATTTGACGTATTTATGAAATAATACTTATCATGAGATTGTAATAAGCAAGGGAGTAAAAATGGATTACAGATTAAAGGATACAACTTCAAAAGATGCTTTTAATTACAGCTATCTTTTGAAAAGGATTTACCCGTATATAAAAAATGTTCTTGGCAGAGCTTTAATGAATTTGGCAATTGCTATACCTCTCGGACTTTTAGACGGAGTCATGGCACTTGCACTTAAACCTTATCTTGACTACGTTGTGAACGGAAGTCCTGAAGATACTTGGACATTTATGGGATTCACTATCCATACTCAAGTATTCCTTGCAAGCATTATTCCTTTTGGCATTGTTGCTTTCGCTGCCTTTCAAGGCATTCTTAAGTATTTGAGCAACTATCTTACCGATTGGACAGGAAATAAAATTTCTAACACTTTAAAAGTTGATTTATTCAAAAAACTCACAGGGCTTGATCCGCAGTTTTATGATGTAAACTCTTCAGGTATTGTACTTACAAGATTTTTATCAGACCCTGAGACTGCGTCAAAGACAATTATAGAAAGTTTGAAATCTTTTATCGCAACAATTTTCGGACTTGTCGGACTCGTCGGTGTCCTTTTATATACATCTTGGAAACTTGCAATTATCGGCGTTACGGTTATGACAATAGCTGTTACCCCTGTTGTATTTATCAGAAAAAAAATTAAAAAAGTATCCAATGCTGCAATGGTCGTCGGTGGAAACATGACTACAAATTTCAACGAGACTTTTGCAGGTAATAAAATTATGACAGCTTATAACTTGCAAGAACGTCAAAACCACAAGTTTGAGGAACAGATTAATGAACAATTCCATCTCGCAATGTCTTTGAGCAAACGTGTAGGCTGGATGTCTCCTATAATGTACACAGTATGTTCTGTCGGGATTGCTCTTGTTATGGCTTACGGAAACCATTTAATTTTAACAGGAGAGCTCACAGCAGGAAGCTTTGCGGCATTCGTTACATCCCTTCTTCTTTTGTATAAGCCGACTAAAACTCTTGGTAATACTCTGACATCTTTACAAAACACTTTTGTCGCTATGGGTAGAACGTTTGAGTTGTTTGATTTAGTGCCGCAAATACAATCTCCTCAAAATCCTGTACCTATTCATAGCTTGGAAAATTCAATCGAATTTAAAAATGTTTATTTTGAATATGAACCGAACGTACCTATTTTAAAGAATTTGAATCTTTCTGTAAGAAAAAATGAAACTATTGCACTTGTCGGCAACTCTGGCGGCGGCAAAAGTACTGTTGTAAATCTTATTCCGAGATTCTATGATGTTAAATCAGGTTCAATTGAATTTGACGGAGTTGATATAAGAAAATTTAATTTAGAAGAGCTTAGAAATCAGATTTCATTTGTATTCCAAGACAATTTTATGTTCTCTGGCACAATTAGAGAAAACATTATGATGGGCAATAAAAATGCAACTGAAGAACAACTTCAAAAAGCTGTTGAAATGGCTCATCTGGATGAATTTATCGAGGCTTTGGAAAAAGGATTGGATACAGTTGTAGGCGAAAGAGGAGCTACATTATCAGGCGGACAAAGACAAAGAGTTGCAATCGCTAGAGCTCTATTAAAAGATGCTCCGATTGTAATACTTGATGAAGCAACTTCAGCTCTTGATAACAAATCTGAAGCGATTGTACAAAGGGCACTTGATAACCTTATAAAAAACAAAACAGTTTTTGTAATAGCTCACAGATTATCTACAATTAAAAATGCCGATAGAATTGCAGTAATTAACGAAGGCGAACTTGCTGAACTTGGTACTCATGATGAGCTTATGATGATTGATAACGGAATTTACAAAAATCTGTATGAAATGCAATTCAAATCACAAGAAGAGTTAGCAAATCAGGGAATGTAATTATGACAATAGAAATCAAACCGCTAAATGCAATTATTTACAATCAGGACAAAGTCGATATAAAAGATGTAATAGCTCCGCCTTACGACGTCATAAATGAGAAATACAGAGACGAGTTATATGAAAGAAGCCCTTATAATATCACAAGACTTATCCTTTCTAAATCGGAAAATCCTTATATTGACGCGCAAAAAAGCTTTGAGGATTGGCAAAATAATAAGATATTAATAAGCAATGAAAAACCTGTCATTTTTTATCTTGTGCAAAAATATAAAATCAACAATAATGAAATCACAAGAAAAGGTTTTATTGCAAGAAATAAAATTGAAGATTTTTCAACAAAAAATATTTTACCTCATGAATTCACAATGAGCGGGCCGAAAGAGGACAGACTAAATCTTACAAAAGCTTGCAGGGCAAACTTTTCTCAAATTTTTATGGTGTATTCTGACCCTGAAAAACAAATTGAAAATGCAGTAGATTTAACTCAAAAACCTTTTATTGACGTAGTTGATGATA
>CALVAU010000036.1 GCA_944325615.1 Candidatus Gastranaerophilales bacterium
GTTTCATTTCCTTGTCTGAAAAATGGAGACAAGTATAATAAATTTTCATCAGTATCGAGCGCTTTGATAAAAATTTTATATTTTTTAGTTAGTTGTACAGAATTTTTAGTAGAATTATTATTTGAATATATCGTTTCGTTATTAACTTTATTAGCATGAGCTATTTTTTTAATTAAACATAAGTTTTTAAAGTTTTGAATTTTATTTGAATATAGCTCATAGATATATGGCAATAATTTCCTTCGTCTTAAATTGTTATTTGTATATAACTTATCGTTATATTTATTATCGAAATATATCTCGTCGATATTATTGTTTATACTTAGAATATTTTTTTGAAATAAAAAATTTAAAAAACTTTTTGTATTATATCCGATTCCGTAACAAATATCTAAAACTTTTATTTCATTATTATTTTCAAAATATTTTTCAAGCTCAGCCGGTAAAATAAATTTCTCATAAGCTTCAGCTAAGGCCCCATAGGTAGAATGGTAAATATCATCAGCTTCTGTGCTAAAAAGTCCTACAGAGCCGTCATTTGTAAAATATGGGTGTAATTCATACATATTTCTATTATACCTTTAAGTTAAATTTGCTCAAATTCTTTATATATCTACATATTAGGCATAATTTGTCTTAAAAATACCTTTGTGCTAGTATATTAGATGTAATTAAGAAAAGTTTTGCACGGCTAAAAGAAAAAGAGGAAATATGAAAGTAAGCGTAAAAGTGCCAGCTACAACGGCAAATATTGGACCTGGATTTGATTGCATGGGAATGGCACTTCCGATATATAATACTGTTACTATTGAAGAAACTGTTTTGCCAGGTACTGGTATTGAAATTAACGTTATCGCAGAAGATGATTCAGCGGATGAGCTTTCTTTAGAACATATTCCAATGGATGAAAACAGTATTATCTATAAAGCTGTTGAACTTTTATACAATTCAATCGGTCAAACTCCTAGTGAATTAAAAATTACAGTTCACTCTCAAATTCCGATAGCTCGAGGTCTTGGCAGCAGTGCTTCAGTAATTGTAGGAGGTTTGCTTGCTGCAAATGAGCTTTTAGGCAGACCTGCTGATGAAGCTGCATTATTATCAATTGCAACAGAAGTTGAAGGTCATCCTGATAATGTTACTCCTGCAATTGTCGGCGGACTAGTGATAACTTCAAGTGAAGATGATGGAAGTATCGTATATAGAAAGCTTGATTGGCCGCAAGAGTGGAATTTAACTGTTTGTGTGCCTGAATATGAGCTTGCAACAGATATATCACGCTCGGTTCTACCTAAAGAAGTTCCTATGGAAGATGCCGTATTTAATGCAAAACGTTTAGGTATGTTTGTTCATGCAATTCATACAAAAGATTCAAAATTAATGAAATTAGCTTTAAAAGACAAGCTTCATCAACCATATAGAATGAAATTAGTGCCTGGGTTAGAAAAGATTATTGAAAATTTAAAACACGAAGAAAATGTACTTGGCTGTGTTCTTAGTGGAGCAGGCCCTTCTATATTGATTATTAGCGAAAAGAATAACCTTGACAGAATTAAAGACATAGTTCGTGAAACTTGGGCTGATTTGAATGTAAAAGCTGATATATATTCACTTCCTATTGAAAATAACGGTGCTCAAATAATTAATTTGGACTAATAATATACTCCGATGTAATTTTATTTGTAATAGTTAAAAATTTTAATATGCAAGTAACTATTTCAAATAATTGTATAGGTTGCGGTGTCTGCTCTAGAATTAGTCCTGAAGTTTTTGAAATATATTTGGACTCTGCAGTTGCTGATTCTAGTAAAATATATGGACATGAAGACAGCTGTATCGATGCTGCTATTAATTGTCCTGTTAGTGCTATAAATATTGACTATAACTAAAAGCCCTCTGCTTAAGCAGAGGGCTCAAATCTATATTATCCTTGACCAGTGTATTCAGGAACGAAGTCTTTTTGGCTAGATTTTTCCATTTGTTTAGCAGCATCTTCTTGACCTTCGATCAGTTTCAGTCTGGATTCAATATTTGCTTTTTGTTGTCCTAAAGCTATTTCAAGATCTTTTAGAGGCTCTAACTGACTTTCTCTCATCATATCAAAGTAATCAGCCCATACTGATTGAGCTTGTGCACCCTGCATTTGTACATTCTGTTGAATACCTGCAAGTTTTTGCATTTTTACATACATATCAGGATCAGCACCAGATATGCCTTTATTTAACGCATCAGTCGGGTTACCATAATTAATTCCCAAAGCCTTAGCCGCACCAAATATGCTTTGTTGCATTTGAGCTTGTATCATAGCATTGGTATTTCTTTGTTGAGAGGTCATCATGCGTTCGACTTGACCAATTTGTTTGGTCACGCGGTTCATCTGCGAAACGATTCTGGTCAACTCGTTTTGGAGTTGGAGCCTCATTCGCGCAGATTGCATTTTTAAATATGCGCCCGTTAGGAAACCCATGTTGTACCTCTATTTCTTTTTTGTCCTCGTAAATATATAAAGTATATACTTTCTTGATAATTGACAAATTTAATATATATCTTTACATAACTTTACAATTTTATATTATCGCTGCTTATTCTACATTCTAATTGCAAAAAATCTATTTTATTGATAAACTTTAGAAGAACTTAATTTAGAAGGGGATATCATGATTTCAAGATTTTTTTCAGTTAAAAATATAGCTTTTCTAGCAGGAGTGATTATTCTGCTATTTATTATACCCAAGATTGCAGGAATTGTAATGCTTTTTTATGCAGCTTATGTAATTGCTTGTGCATTAGATCCGTTTGTTGAAAAAGTTCAAAGTAAATTAAAAAACAATAGAACACTTGCATCAGTTATTGTTGTTTTTGGAGGAATTTTAGCTGCTTTTGCACTTTTTGCACCGATTATAGCTATTGCTTATAATGAAATAAAAACATTTATTAGTGTATTCCCTGATAAAATTGCTGATTTTACAAATTTCATAACAAATTTAAATATATACGGTCATAGCGTCGCTGATTTAATAAGTATTAATTCTATAATGGATACAAACCCTGATTTTGCCCAAAATCTATTTAGTCAATCTTGGAATATTACAATGGGCATATTCCAGTTTTTTGTAGTAAGCGTAGCTATTGGCATGATTATTTTCTATATCCTTGTGGATAAAGAATACCTTGTTGAAAAATATAAACAATTATTCCCAGCAAATATTAAAGATAGAGCTGTGAATATTCTTTCTTCAATAAGTAGCAAAGTCGGTGGATATGTTAGAGCCCAAGTTTTATCAATGTTATCTATCGGTATAATGCAAATGATTGTATTGATTGTGCTTGGAGTTGATTATTCGCTATTATTAGGCTTAATCACAGGTATTATGGATATCGTTCCGGTATTAGGACCTACAATCGCTCTTGTTGTGATTCTACTTGTTGCCTATCCGGTTGGAATTCTTAAATTAGCATTGATAATAGTCACATTTTTCTTTGTTCAACAAGCATCAAATATCATCGTAAGACCACTATTGTTCGGTAAATTTATGAAACTTCACCCATTGACAATATTTTTGGCTTTGTTTGTTTGTGAACAATTTTTGGGATTCTGGGGCGTAATCCTATCCCCGGCAATTGCATCTACAGTTTGTGTCTTAATTGATGAGTTATATATAAAACCAATTAACGAGAAAAATGAACAGTTGAAGGCTGAAAATGAATAAGGCAGATATATATCTATATGAAAGAAAATTGGTAAAAGATGCAGATTATAATGTTTGGCTTGCGTTCCCGGGCATTACATCATTTGCATTATCGTCTTTAGGTTTTCTCTGGATGTATAAAAGCATAGATGAGTTAGACGATGTTAATATAGAAATTGTATGTACTGACACTGAAAAAACTAGGTTAAAATCAAATGAAATAGATCTATTAGGCTTTTCTTTTACTTTTGATACCGATTTTTTAAATATATTTTCAATGCTTGAAAAATATTCTATACCTCTTAAGTCATCTGATAGAGGGGAAAACTCACCGCTTATTTTTGCAGGTGGACCTGTAATCAGTGCAAATCCGGCGCCATATAAAGATTTTTTTGATTTTGTTGTCATTGGGGATGGAGAAGATGTAAACCTTGAAATTGTAAAAATCTGTAAAGACAATAAAAATAAATCTAAAAAAGAAATTTTAGAAGCATTAGCAAATGTAGATGGTATATATGTTCCGACATTAAATAGTCAACCAGTAAATAAAATTACCAAAAGGCTTGATAAATGTGTATATACGCCAATTATTAGCGAAAATGCGTTTTTTAAAAATACTTTTATTCTTGAAATGGCGAGGGGTTGTGCTAATCGATGCGGATTTTGTCTGGCATCATATTTAAATCTGCCTCTAAGATCTGTACCTTATGATGAAATTATTTCAGCAATTGATTTAGGACTTAAAAACACAAACAAAATAGCTTTACTAGGAGCGCAAATTAGCGCACATCCTAAATTTAACGATATTATAAAATATGTCTATGATAAAATGCAGTCTGATAATCAGATTGAAATGAGTGTTTCTTCACTAAGGGTTGATGCGATTAAACCTGATGTTGTCAAAGCTTTGGTTAAAGCCGGACAAAAAAATATTACACTTGCCATCGAGGCTGGAAGTGAAAGGCTTAGAAAAGTAATAAATAAAAACTTAAAAGAAGAACAAATATTTGAAGCTGTAAAAATTGCTTATGAAAACGGTCTAAAAGGTCTTAAATTCTATGGAATGATAGGATTGCCAACAGAAACTCAAGAGGATATTGACTCTCTTATTACTTTAGGTGCAAAACTGAAAAAGCTTTATAAAGGTTTTGATTTTTCATTTGGTTTTTCAAGTTTTGTTCCTAAACCTAACACGCCTTTTCAGTGGTTCGGGCGAGAAAATTCTGCGTCTTTAGAAAATAAAGCAGAATATTTAAAAAAAGAAATGCATAAACTTGGCATATCAGTCAGTATATCAAGTATAAAATGGGATTACTGGCAAGCAGTATTATCTCGGGGAGATGGCAGCTTTACTCAATTTTTAATTGATGTTTATAAATCAGGCGGTAAACTTGGAGCATTCAAAAAAGCTGCAAAGCAAAACCGTATAGATTCTGATTTCTATGCACTACAGAACTACCCATACGATAAAGAATTACCTTGGGACTTTATTAATATTAATCCTAAAAAGGACTTCTTGATGAAAGAATCAAAGAGATTACTCAGCTTATAATGGAGTGTAATCTGAATATATAAGACTTTGCCAGCTTTCAAAGTAGCTTATTTGAGTTGCACTGCCTGTTTTTATATATATTTTTGGCATAGATGATGCCGGAATATTTAGTGCATAACAAATGGCAGCTTTTATTATATCTGGAGTTGTTACAATAATAATTCTGTTAGATAAGTTTTCATTTACAATTTTATCAATTATACTACCTATTCTTGCAACAAAGTCATTCAAAGATTCGGCATCAGCCGGCACTGGCACAGATGGGTCATTAATCAGTTTGTCAAAATCATCTGGAAATTTTTCTTCTATCTGCTCATAAGTAAGCCCATTGTATGCACCGCATTTTCTAGGTGTCAAATCTTCTATTATTTCATAATTCTTTTTATATAACTTTGCAACTACCTGCGCAGTCTGTATGGTCCTTGTTGCAGGTGATGTGTATATTTTGTCGTTTTTTATACCTCTTAATCTCAAAAATTCAGTAATTTTATCAACTTCTTCCTGCCCTGCATCATTTAGCTGCGGATAGTTAAGCACATCTGAAAAACGTCCTTCTTCAGAATATATTGTAGCACCATGGCTTATATAAGTTAT
>CALVAU010000037.1 GCA_944325615.1 Candidatus Gastranaerophilales bacterium
GAAGATTCTTTTATTTTTGACAAGAGTTAATAATTTTAGGTCTCTAAGATCTTTAAATGCATTGAAAACGAGATGAACATTGTAATGAGTTAAATTGTTTTGGTATGTGTTTCGTACTTGTGCCCACCATGTGTCAACAAAAAAACTTTCTAAATATCCCCTTGAAGTAGGTGGAAGATTGTTAGAGTTGATTAGAAATTTTTTTGCAATATAATAGTCTCCTGTGAATGTATTTATTGTATTTGTTATTGAGGATAAGCGAAGTCGTCTAAAGTATAGAATTTCGTGAATTACAATTCCTGTCTTAATTTTTGGTAAGATTGATAGAAAGAAGTCTATATCCTCTGCGTTATGTAAGGAATTATTGAATCTTTGATTTGATATTATGGATGGGGAAAAAAAGCGATTAACTAAACCGTATCCTGCAGTTATATTTGTTGTCCCATTTTTTTTGCGACGTTTTGTGAAGTATTGTTTGGGAACAGATACTTCATTGAGAACTTCAACAAAGGTTTGATGCGGGAGTTTGTTCCTTCGAGGATATGTGCCGATTTTGTCAAAATCACACCTTCCAAAAACAATATAGTCAATTTTGTCTTTCCTTACATGTGTAATTATTGTTTCAAGATAGTTGTGTGAAACATAATCATCTGGATCAATGAAGCCGATAAATGAATAAGTTCCATCTGTTTGAATGGCATCTAAGGCTATATTTCTAGCTGCCGCTACTCCTTTGTTTTCTTGGTGAAAAACTTTTATTCTGGGATCTTTTTCTGAGTATTCATCAAGAATTTTTCCGGAGCAATCGGAAGATCCGTCATTAACGGCGAATAAAGTAAAGTTCTTGTATGTTTGGTTTAATACTGAATCGATGCATTCGTGTAAATAGTTTTCCACATTAAATACTGGAACGATAAGTGCTATTTTTGGGCTGTTTGTATGTTTCATTTTGTCAAGGATGTTTAGATTGACTTTTTTCCCAGGGGGCAGGATTTGGAAAAAGCGAGTGGAAAAATTTATCAAACAAAAGTTTATTGTCTATAGCGTTGACGCAAGCTGTTTTTGGATGACAAAAGTTGACATCTCGCATAGTTTTTTTTATCGATTGTCGACAGGATACCCATATTTCTCTCTGTTTAAAAAAGCATAGAAGCCTGTTAAAAAGATTGGGAGTGTGTATGTAAATTTTCTTTGCTCCAAAGCAATATGCCATTTCGTAAGAGATGATCAATCGTTGGATTTCTTCATAGCTTCTAAATGGAGAAATGTTGTATTCGTATATTTCTGGGTATTTGCTCATGCATTTTTCCCAAATGCTTTTTGTATAGGAGTCGCAGGAGTGTGAAAATGTATCAAAAGGTATGGTTCTATGATTTTTTTCGCAGAAAAGAAGCCAGGCAAATTGTAATGTCGATATAAAAGACTTATTTAAAGTGCTTAATTGCTTTGTTATTTCCGCTTTGGTTGTGTGGTGTTTAGCTTTAGTTAATCGCACAATAGGAATGCCATTTGAATCAAAAAAATCAGAAACACGCAATTTCTCTAATACGATCATGTCATCATTTAGATATATGAAGTGTTCTGATAGATTCGGAATTTTATTAATATAAGTTTCAATTACATTCGAATTAAATGTTGGTAATAAGCGGTGAGGGATGATTTCTTTATGGTCAACAATTGTGATTAATGGGTGATCTTTTAGCCAGTTTGGAGTTTGGTTGTTAGTAATTATATAAATATGATTTATCCAAGATAAATTTCTCCTTATGGATCTAAGGCTATAAAGCAATTCATTGTTATCTGTATATCGAATGTCGCCTATGCTGTCATTGGAAAACTCTTTGTTGTGTTTCTGGAGAAGATGAAGCTTCTGTTCTCGAAACACGGGGTCGTTGCCATTACACCAAAGGTATACTAAATCAACTGGAAAGGTTTTCATATCATTTATATTTATTAGAGTTAAGTGCTTAAAGGTAAAAATTATGGTGTAGATGGTTGAGGATTTTTCTTGTTATGTCAGATAATTTCTGTGGATTAAAATTTCTTGTGCTGCTTATTTCGTCGATTATGTTTTTAATATTTTCTATCGTGTAAAATGAATATTCGAGTTCAGTCCAATTTCCACGTCCTCGACCAAAATGTGCGATTGCAAGATAAAGCTGAATCGCGTTTGAACAGAATGCATTCAAAGCAGAATCTGACCATGTAATTACTGTTCCCTGGACATCTCTTCTTCTGTTATAGGTGATGGCTAAGCCTGCTCCGCCTATAGCCCCAACCACTGTACCAAGAAGGGTTCCGAGCCCCATGGAAATTCCGCCTGTTGCTAAATCACCCGCCAGACCTCCTACTGCGCCAGTCCCAATAGCCCCTACAACTGCAGTAGGTGTGGTTGGTACAGCACTTGCTACATTCCAGTTGGTTTGTAGTTGTTTGAGAATTTCTTTTCGAACTCCTTTCCCCTTCAGCGAATTTATGACGAGCAGTTTGTCAGTTAGTGCACAAAATTCATCGGCTGCTCTGGCTGACAAGGCGGTTTGTGCTGCACTGATCGGATCTTTAACGGTTTCGTTTTTATATAGGCCCAGTCGCTTGCTCAAGAACTTGACTTGGTCAATTACAGACAAGTTTTCGGCGATTTCTTTGTCATTCGCAAGCTTGGTTAGGTAGTCGACGAGTGCTTGGATGCTTGCGTTGTAGGCCGCTCTTCGTTGGCGAGACCAAACCTCTCTCAATCCCTCAAAAGTGCTCTGGAGCTCTTCCGGCAGGGCTTTACCGATGGCATCAAAAAGCACAAACTCCTGTACCCAACAACGGGCAAAGGCATCCATTGGAAGCACATC
>CALVAU010000038.1 GCA_944325615.1 Candidatus Gastranaerophilales bacterium
AATACCAAGAGTATCTGCTTATAGCGTTAATCTACAATGTAGTTTCAAGATGCTGTATTGTAGGGAGCTATATAAGAGTTAGGATATTTACCACAACTTGAATAGGCGTATGCTGAAAGAAAATATCTAAATAAAGGTTATTAAAACATATCCCTGTGTTTTACAAGGGCAGTTCCCTACTGCCCCCATTTTTGGTTCAAAGTTGCACGAGACGGAGAACGCACCAAAATATATTATACAAAGGAAGTGAGTACAACGGGTAGAACAAATACTAATAAAGGAGCTGCATTAAATAAAAAAAACACTTCTGAATCACCTACAATTCATCGGTGTACTCGCTGTGGAAAAGAACGTAGCGACCCCAAAAGTTATTTTTTTATGTCAAAAACCAGCCCATTATTCATTTCAAATGATTTATATACCCATATATGTGCTGATTGTACAAATGATTTATTTTTTGAAATGCAAACAAGATATAAAGATACAAAAATGGCTTTAATGATTATATGTCATTATCTTGATTTATATTTTAGTGAGTCATTATATGAACAAATAAAAGATAATGCAAACTTTTCCTTCGGAAATTATTGTAAATTATTAAATGGTGTTCAGTATAAAGCTAAAACATTTAATAACTCACTTATGGAGATAATTCAAAATGGCATTAAAGCAAATGAGGAAATCAGAGATGACCTTGAATCGAAATGGAGCAAATCTGATATAAAAAATAAGAACTATGTTATTTCTTCAATTGGATACGATTGCTTTGAGGATGAGAATTACACAAACAATAATAGAAAGTTTTTATTTAATACTTTAGCTGATTATTTAACTGATGATGTACTTGAAGACCAACATAAATTACAACAGGTTATTATCATGGTCAAAACGATATTGCAATCTGAAAATATCGACAAGATGATAAATAACGAATTTAAAAAAGGTGTTCCTGATTATGCACTAATGGAGAAACTCTCTGGAATAAAAGATAAATTCATACGTAATATTAATGCTATTGCAAACGAAAATGGAATATCAGCAAAATCTACAGGTAAATCCAGCAAGGGTTCTAATACATTAACTAATATAATGAAAGAAATGCAGGAGAATGGTTTTGAAGAGACAAAAGTAAATATCGTTAATGCTAAATTATCTAAATCTTATCAAGAAGTTGCAAAAGCTAATGCAAAGGCATTAGTTGATGAATTAAATTTTACATCTGATGAATATGCACAAATGGTTGCAGAACAATCAGAAATAGTTTCTGATTTACAAGCACAAGTGGAAAAATTGAATGAAGAAATAAGATTGTTAAATATAACAAATAAACAATTAAAAGAAGAGAAAAAAGATGATGGTGATAGTTTATGAGTTTGACAATAATTAATAAACAATCCACCAAAGAAATTTCCCAAAGAAAACTTGAAACTTATGAAAAATATATGCAAGTTATTAATTGGGGTAGAGCATATCCAGTTGAATTTTGTTCAAGATTTATGGGTGTAGAACTACTTGATATGCAAAAATATGCTATTTATAATGCTTGGTTTAGAGATTTTATATGTTGGCTTGAAAGCAGAAACGCTGGAAAGAGTACAAAATTAGCCATTTATACTATGCTTCGCAGTTTGCTTATTCCTTTTCATTCCACATATTTTTTAGGTAATACAGGTGAACAAGCGAAAGAAACATACAAAAAAATTGAAAAGTTGGCTAAAAAAGAAATTGAATCATTTACTGGTTGTACAGATGTTTTCTTTAACGAATTAGTCCGAAATGGAGCTACAAGTGATGGTTTTGTACATAACCCTGCATCATTTACTTGTCAATTATTTAATGGAGCAACAATAAACACATTGAACTCCGATATTATTAATATTAAAGGTAAACGTGCAAATTTAGTTTGTTTTGACGAGGCAGGTTGGTTCCCTGATGAACTGTTTGTTCAAGCTGAAAACTTTGTAAACCAAGATGAAAACTTTAAACTTGGTGGAAATATAGATATTACACTTGAACCAAAAGGATTTCCCCGTCAACTTATGTATGCTTCATCGGCTTCTGATACAAGTTCTGAATTTTATAAGAAATTCAAGTATTTTACTAAGCAAATGATAATGGGAAATCAAAAATATTTTGTATGCAATTTTACGATTGATACTGTTATGAGTGCTAAATTCAATGGTGAACCTTATCCCCCATTGATTAGTAAAGATAAAGTGGAAAAAGCTCTTGCAGATAATCACGATAAGGCAATGAGAGAGTTGTATAATAAGTTTTCTGCTGATAGTCACGAAGGACAAATTTTAACAAGAAGAGATTTATTACAACATACTGTGAATAGACCCCCTCTTTTATCAAATGATACTGGAAATCGACTTTTTGCATTTTCATGGGACTCAGCGAGACTTAATGATAATAGTGTAATATGTATTGCTGAATTTATTTTAGATGAAGAAATAGGCTGGCGAATGGATTTACACAATGTTGTAAGTTTAGTTGATATATCTACTAAAAAGAAAATTCCTAAAAGAATCCCTGAACAGGTTGATGATTTTAAACAGCTTTTATTAGATTATAATGGCTCTGAAAAAGGAAAATTAGATTATGAAAATATAAAAGCTATTATTTGCGATAGTGGCTCAGGTGGTCAAATGGTTGGTGGTGTAGCAGATTACCTTGTTGAAAATTGGGTTGGTGAAGATGGGAAAACTCATAAAGGAATAATTGACCGTAATCATAAAGCAAATGAAACTGCAAAAGTTAAATATCCTGATGCAGTCGATATTATGAAATTAGTAGACCCAAAAGGTAATCGTAATGCTATTTTTGATTCACTTGAAAAAATGGTGAAATTAGGTGTTGTAACATTTCCTGCGGAATATAACGACAAAGATTATCTTTATTATGTTGAAGATGATGGTACAGAAGTCAAATATGATTTAAATGTTGATGAAAAAATTTCACTATCTCAAATTGAATTGTTGAAGACT
>CALVAU010000039.1 GCA_944325615.1 Candidatus Gastranaerophilales bacterium
GCTGGTACTGGTCTTGCAGCATATCTTGCAGCTCTTGATGGTGGTGCTGACGGTATTGACTTGTCAATGAAACCTGTATCTGGCGGAACTGCTCAACCTGATATCGTTTCTATGTGGCACGCACTAAAAGGTACAGATTATGACCTTGGTGTTGATATTGAAAAAATATTAGAAACAGAAGAAGTATTCAAAGAATGTATGAAAGATTACTTCTTGCCTCCAGAAGCATTGGCAGTAAATCCGATGATTATCCAATCACCTCTACCTGGTGGTGCTTTAACAGCAAATACTCAAATGCTTCGTGACAACAATTTGATGGATAAATATCCTGAAGTTGTTGCAGCTATGAAAGAAGTTGTAGAAAAAGGCGGATTCGGTACATCAGTTACCCCTGTTTCTCAATTCTATTTCCAACAAGCATTTAACAACGTAATGTTTGGTAAATGGAAGAAAATTGCAGAAGGTTACGGAAAAATGGTACTTGGATATTTTGGTAAAACTCCATGTGAACCTGATGCTGAAATCGTTAAAATTGCAAGTGAGCAATTAAACTTGCAACCAACTACTGAAATGGTTGTTGATATCAACGACAGAGATCCTGAAAAAGGTATCAAAGCTGCAACAAAACGTCTAGAAGATGCCGGATTGCCAGTAAATGATGAAAATATCTTCATTTCTGCTGCTTGTAAAGAAAAAGGTATCTTATTCTTAGAAGGTAAAGCAACTATCGGTGTAAGAAAAAATGCACCTTCAACTGAGGCAAATAAAGAAGAAGCTTCAAATGGCTATACAGTTACTGTAAACGGTAAAAAATACGCAGTAGCTATTGAAGGAAATAAAGCTACAGTTAACGGTAAACTTTATGATATCAATGTAAAAGCTGGTATTGAAGCAAATCATGCATCAGAAGGTGGAGAAGGAACTCCAGTTAAAGCTGCATTGCCTGGAACTGTATTGAAAGTTCTTGTAGGTGTAGGTGATACAATTCAAGAAGGCGATGTAATCGCAGTTATAGAAGCTATGAAAATGGAAACTGAAATTAAATCACCTCTATCAGGTACTGTAAAATCAGTTGATATTGAAGTAGGTAACCAAGTAAAAACAGGTCAAGAACTTGTTACAATCGGTTAATTAATGTGAGTTAAGACTGCCTTTGCAGTCAAATGTAGAGGCAGTTTAAATAGATAGTAAAAGAAGGATAGAAAAATGAATATTGCAGACAGTTTATATAAACTTTGGCAGTCAACAGGTATCGCAAACTTTGTGCAACCTGTAGATCCGTCAATTACAAGCGGGTTTGAACAATTCCTTCATCAATTCGGATCTCCGATTATGATTGTAATTTGTTTATTCTTGCTTTGGTTAGGTATTAAAAAACAATTTGAACCGTTATTGCTTGTCCCAATCGCTTTCGGTGGTTTATTGTCAAATATTCCGGTAGCAGATATTGCAGGTCCTAACGGATTTTTGGGAATTATTTATGAAGCAGGTATTCATAAAGGTTTATTCCCATTGATTATCTTTATGGGTGTAGGTGCAATGACTGACTTTGGTCCGTTGATTGCAAACCCTAAAACAGCATTATTAGGCGGTGCTGCTCAATTTGGTATATTCGGTGCATTACTTTTAGCACTTTGCTGTTTTGGATTTACTCTTCCTCAAGCAGGTGCAATCGGTATCATCGGTGGTGCTGATGGTCCGACATCAATCTATGTAACAACAAAACTTGCTCCTGAATTATTGGGTGCAATTGCAGTTGCAGCATATTCTTATATGGCATTGGTTCCTGTAATTCAACCACCAATTATGAAGTTATTAACAACAAAAGAAGAACGTCAAATTCAAATGACTCAATTAAGAGAAGTTACTAAGCGTGAAAAAATTGTATTCCCGTTAGTTGTATTAGGTTTGTGTATAATTTTACTTCCTGATGCATGCCCTCTAGTTGGTGCTTTGACATTCGGTAACTTATGTAAAGAATGCGGTGTTGTAGATAGATTATCTGATACAATGCAAAATGCGTTAATCAACATTGTAACTATTTTCTTAGGATTGTCAGTTGGTTCTAAATTATCTTCAGATCAATTCTTGACAACTCAAACTTTATTTATCTTAGTTTTAGGTATTGTAGCATTCTCTCTTGCAACTGCAGGTGGTGTAATATTCGCTAAGATAATGAACTTGTTCTCAAAAGAAAAAATCAATCCGCTTATCGGATCAGCTGGTGTATCTGCTGTTCCTATGGCAGCTCGTGTATCAAATAAAGTAGGTTTGGAAGCTAATCCACAAAATTACCTATTGATGCACGCTATGGGACCTAACGTAGCAGGTGTTATCGGATCAGCTGTTGCTGCAGGTATATTACTTGCTTTATGTCACTAGTTAGTTGATTATCAAAATAATAAAAAAGACCGCAGTAAATGCGGTCTTTTTTATATAGAAATATCTATTTCTTTGTCTAGTTTTGCTAGTATGGGTTTTGTTTTTTCTTTTAAATTTTGTTTAGAGATATCAGGATTATTTTTTATTATTTCATTAATTAAATTTGTTGCCTCTTTTATTTTTGGATATTTGTCTGTTATTTTTTTACCAATTTCTTCAGCAAGAAATTTATAGCCTCTGTTTCCAATAGCTTGTCTGCCATGAAGAATTTTTATGACATCTCTAGGACCTGAAAAATCGTTGCTGTAAAATATTTTTTGAGTTGTTATTTCTAAAATTTTTCCGGTTTCGAATTTTCTTCCAAATTGGATATTATTATTTTGATGTATTTTCATATTATATTTTTAAATCAATT
>CALVAU010000040.1 GCA_944325615.1 Candidatus Gastranaerophilales bacterium
GTTGCGAAATAGCAAATCTCGAGAATATCGAAGTAATCGATTGTAAAACAAAAGACGGAAAAGATTTCAATATGATAACTCTCGATTTCGTAACGGCAGATAATAAGCACTATAAGAAAAAGATTTCAGTCGATTTCGCAAGAAAAGTATTTACGCAGTTCGGCGTAAAATCGGATGACCTTTACGGGTCGGTTTGGGTAATAAAGCCCACGGGCGTATATAAAAATGTCGGGTTCTTCGCGCTCGTCTCGGTAATTTTAGCCGAGGATGGATTCACCGTCGACGGCTACGACCTCGTTCAGTATGTGGACGAGGCAATGGATTTCAGAGCTAAGCTTAAGTCTCTGGGTCTTTAAGTAAACGCGGGGAGGGGGAACCCTCCCCTTTATTTTAGGAGGTTTTATGTACGAAGTAGAATTTTTGTATGCAGTTCATTGCTGCGTTTCAACTCCAAGGCATTGTGAAAAATGCCCATTAAAATGTTACGAAGAAAAGTGTATCGAAGAACTAAAAAACGAAGCAGAAAAACGTGTAAATGATTATTTTACTCAGGTAGAAGCTCCTGGAAAAATAAATTACGCTGTTAATATAAAAGATATGGTCTATAGGTCGGAAATATATGGCGAATTTACCCTTTCAATTGTAAATTATTTTCCATTTAAGACTTTAATAACTTATACGGGAAAAAGAATAAAAGATGTAGTAAAAATAAGTGATTTTTCAAAGACAAAAATCTATAAATATACTTCATTAATACGCGCTACGACTAAGCAACAAATTGATGATTTATCCATTTTATGTGATAAGCTTAAAGCATATCTTCCATTTTATAAACATATAAGGCTAACTACGGTGGATAGAAATGGCGAAGCAATCAAGTAAAAGAGTCAGATACGTCGACGAAAGAGGAAGGTTTGTAAGTAAATCTTATACAGGTAAAGTTTTCAAACAAACTGGAAAGGGCTATAAGATTTTTGTAGGCTCTTCAGTCCCAAAAAAATCTAAGAGTGATAGAGCTTCACAGGCAGATTACGCTTTAAAGCGTTCTGGAATATCACTTCAAAAAGAGCATGAAAATATTAAAGAAGGTATAATATCAAAAAATTTAGACGAAGCAACAGATTTAATAATGCATACACCGTATTCAGGAAATCCCTCACGGTCTATTATGGTAGAAAAAGGCGAAAAGGAATGGTTAAAGAAACTTGAAAATTATGAAGATACAGAAAATTTAAAGTCAACAGACGATAAATTCGTTTTTAATTATTCTGTGCAAAAAACTTATGGTTATACAGAACAGCAACAAAAAGAACTTTATAACTTATTTAAAATGGCTAATGAAAGAATAGAAGAATTACGGGATTTAATGGATGCAGATATAGGTAAATCATTTTCATTTAATATGAACGTTCCAAAAGATGTAATGGAGCGTAGAGCTTCTGCTGCATTAGAAATTTTACAGGATAACTATGTTGAAAAAATAGCTAAGCAATATAAAGAAGATTTTCTAGAAAATTATAAAAATCATTTAACAGATGAAGATTTTGAACGTTTTTCATCAGCCTTAGAAAGCATAGATGATATAGATTTCTTAAAACTTATTAAACAGAATAAATTAGATGCTAACGCCTATTCATTAGACAGTGTTTTAACAGCATATGACTATGAATACATAAAAGAAAATATAGACGTAACTATATATCTTATAAATAAGAGTAAAAAATAATGAGATGGTATGCAGCCGATTTTGAAACCTCTAATTCAGATATAAATATTGAAAAAGAGTATACTAGAGTATGGTTATGGGATATATTTGACCCTATAAAAAGGTTGCATTATAACGGTTTAGATATCGAAAGCTTTTGTGACAAAATATTCGATATGCCATCTTCTTTATTCTATTTTCATAATTTAAAATTTGATGGTGCTTTTTTACTTTATTTTTTATTAGAAAATGGTTTTAAAATTTCAGAAGAAAAAAGAAGTGGTTGTATTAATACTTTAATTACTGACAGATTAACATGGTATACTTTTACAGTTCATTATTGTGGTAAACAGTATAAATTTAGGGACAGTGCGAAAAAAATAATTGGAACTTTAGCAAAAGCAGCAAAAGATTTTGGCTTACCTATTTCAAAAGGAGAAATTGATTATCGAATTTTACGTGATGAAGGCTATGTTCCAACTCCAGAAGAATTCGACTACGTTAGAAGAGATACAGAAATATTAGCGGATATTCTACAATACTATTATGATAATGGCATGGATAGCATAACAAATGCTACCGATGCACTAAAAACATATAAAGAAATTATTTCAGAACGAGGTTTTATGACGTTGTTTCCTATTTTACCAAAAGAAATAGATGAATTTATTAGAAAAAGTTATAAAGGTGGCTATTGTTATTTAAATCCAAGATTTTATAATAAAACAATTAATGATATATATAAATACGATGTAAAAAGCATGTATCCGTCGCGCATGCGTTATTGTAATTTACCGTTTGGCATTCCAATGCATTTTATCGGTAAATACGAATATGATACAAATTATCCGTGTTTCTTTCAAAGAATAAAAGTTTCTTGTCATTTAAAAGATGGAAAAATACCGTCTATTCAAACAAAAAGTTTTATGAATATTAAGTTGAACTATTTAAAATCTACTGAAGGTGCGATGTATGATTTAGTTTTAGCAGGTCCAGACTTATATAGATTATTAGACGATTATGAAATAGAAGAAATAGAGTTTATAGAGGGGTATAAATTTCGAGCGACAAACACATTGTTTAAGGATTATATTGATAAATTTTTTGCATTAAAAGAATCGTCAAAGGGTGCGAAAAAGCAGTTGTATAAAATTTTCTTGAATTCCCTTTATGGAAAGTTTGCAATGATGATAGAACGTTCTCAAGCGTATCCGATTTTTTCTAAAGAAAAATTAATATATGAACGAACAAAACCCGAAGAAGTTGACCCAATTTATATAGCTGTTGCTGCTTATATAACGGCTGAAGCGCGTAAGTTATTATTAGATGGAATTTATGCTAATTTAGAAAATTTTATATATTGTGATACTGATAGCATGCATTTAACATCACCTGTAAAAGGAGTTGATGAGGGAAATAAATTAGGTCAATGGGCTATAGAAGATGGAGAGGGTTCTGGAGAAAACACCAAAACTTTTATAACAACGGGAAAGTATCTCGGACAAAAATGTTATATTCTTCTAGGGAATAAAAATGGAAATGAATATGAAATTAAAAAAATAGCTGGAGCTCCAGATTCTGTAAAACGAGGAATAAGTATGGAAAATTTTAAAGTGAATATGACAACATCGCCATCTGAATTTCCAAAATATCGAATGAAAAATGTTAAGGGCGGAGTATTATTAATTCC
>CALVAU010000041.1 GCA_944325615.1 Candidatus Gastranaerophilales bacterium
AGCTAAAGTTTTTTCATAACAAGCCCGATAAAGTCAATATCTCATAAATTAATTGTAGGAGGTCTTTCGATGTCAGATCAAAGCATAAATGTAAGTAACTTGTTTATGGCAAAACTTACAAGAGAGCAGGTTAAAGAAAAATTTGCTAATGATCCGAATCTTAATAAAATTTTGTCTATATTCGATAAAATAAACGGACTTGATGGAAAAAATGATAATGTCCTAAGTGAAATTGATCTGCATAATATGGCGAGTCTTGAATACGGTCCTAAGTGGCCTAATGGCGAACCTAAGGTAACTTTTTTGCAAAAGAAGTTCGATGATAAAGTGACCGATTACGAGCTAGAACAATATATGCAGGATGCGAAAAAGTTTTACGGTGATGATATAGAAATTGAAGATTATAGAAAATTTCTTGGCTTTGTTGCTGCAAATGGAGATGAGGTCTATGCTCAAAAAGTCGAAGAATTATCTCAAAAGCTAGGTATGCCTAAAGAATTGGTCGAAAAATTCGGGACTGCTATTGCTGAAGAATATAAAAGAGTTGAAAAAGACGGTAAAGTATATTATGAACGCAGAGGAGAAGGTTTTACCGAGTTGCGTGATGAAAAAGGACAACTTTTACAATTAAAAGAAGATGAAAGTACTATAATTGGATATGAAGGATTTGAGCAGGTAACTAACTTTGATGAAAATAGTGAGACTTCAGTCAGTTATACTAATCACAAGACAAACGAGCAGATAATATTTGAATATGGTAAGACCCCTGATGATAAGAGTTACAAACTTCATATAAAAGACGGTGTTGCTGTAAGACAATCGCATACTTATTCTGAAGATGATCCATATTGGAGAAATATGCAGCTAGAGGATGTCATATTAAATGCCGATACTCCCGATTCTACAAAGGTTTCTTTTAAGTATGACGAAAATAATAAATTAACAGGAATAGAAATAAAAGATAATTCACTGGAAACAGAACCTCCGAGAGGATTTATGACAGATGGTAAAGCTTATTTAACTCATGTTCCTCAAAAAACAAGTGTTGATGACTCGACAGCAAAAGCTATTCAACAGATGATATATGGCGGGGCTAGATATGGTGAAGATTTTGACTTGAAAATTGTTGACGGTAAATTGCAGATTGTCCCAAAAATAGAAAATAAAACAGGAAAAGAAGCACCTGATTTGAAAGGAGAAGCTTTTGATAAGTATAAAGATCTTGTAGGAGAAGGCATTCATGCCGGTGAGGATTTTGACGTAGAATATGATGAAAACGGTAATTTTCGCTATCATCTGAAAAACAATCAGGCTAAAGGGTATGATGCTGAATATAGATCTGAAGTATATGATAAAGATGGCAATTTCCTATCTTCATTAACGGTAAAAGATGGTAAGGTTATAAAAGAACGTGTTAATAATGGCGAAAAACATACCGAAGAAATGACCTTTGATGATGCTTTTATGGAGTTGATAACAGAACAAAATTTTGCTGTAGCTGGTGAAATTTTAGGTAAAGATGATATTTTAACCGGTGGTTATAATATTTATCCTGCAGCTGAAAAGTATAAACAAATGATAGGACGCGAATTAATTGGAGATGTCTTTGATGCTGTGCAGAATGCAAAGGATGAGGATGCAGCTGCTAACATGAATAATTTACTTGAAAAATTACAGCCTCATAGAGGAAATTTAGAGAATACGAAAGATGCTATTATTAAAAATTACTATGAAGGATTAAATCAATTTAAAGAAATTTTGAATTTTGATCCTAAAAATTCGCAAATAGCGGATATGTTGCCTAAAATACAAAGAATTCAGAATGGTGAAAATTCATTTTCTGAAAAAATAAATAATGATAATTTCGATGTAAATATTGCCAAAAATCAGATAACAATAAGTAAAAACGGTCAAAAAGCTAAAACTATTGATATTAGTGGATTGCCTGAAAATTATGTAAAAAATGTATTTTCAAAGATTAATTCTGCTGTTTTATATGATATAGCTTCCTGTGGCGCAAAAGTTAAGTTAAATGATCAATTGAATAGTGATTCACAGTTTGGTAATACTACAAACGGACTTTATACGAATAAAGATGGCGGGATTATTGAGCTTGATCCAAATGCATTGATAGGAGAGCGTGCAGCAAAAACAATAGCTCATGAAGCCGGACATATGTGTGACTGTATTGATGATAAAGAGAATGCAATAAAGTTTTTAAAAGAGCAAATGAAAGATCCTTTTGCTACATTGAACAGAGATAAGCCTCTTACAATACAAGAAATGCTGGAGAATAATGGTACCTTACAGCCTGTATCCCCTGTTGATGAAAAACTTAATGAGATATTTAAAAAAGAAATGGAAAATTTCAATAAAAATTCTTTGGATATAAATGAAAATGCCTTATATGCCCTGAATAGCAAGCCTGAATTTTTTGCAGAAGCCTATACCCTCTTAAATACAGGAACTTGCAAGTCAGAATATGTAATAGCAAATTATTTTCCTGAAACCCTCAAAAGAGTAAAAGAATTAATCGAGCAAAACAGAGCCCAAAGAGAAAATAACTAAAAAGTCGAGAATGATCTCGACTTTTTTGGTTATTGATCACTTTCGTGATGGTCTTTGTCTTTCATCAATTTTTCAAAATCTGAAGGCTTGATGCTTTGGACGAATTTTTTAAATTCTTGAGCTTCTTCCTCATCTTTTGCACTGTCAGTTGAAACTGATCCGTTTGAAATAACGTTTGCTGTAACAAATATAGGAGCATCAACTCTTATAGCAATAGCGATTGCGTCAGATGGACGAGAATCAATTTCAATAGTGTTATCATCTTTGTCTTTTAAAAATAATGTGGCATAATAAGTTTCTTTTTCAACGTCATTAATTTCAACTTTATCAAGTTCATAA
Organism: Candidatus Gastranaerophilales bacterium; assembly: GCA_944325615.1. Taxonomy (GTDB): domain Bacteria; phylum Cyanobacteriota; class Vampirovibrionia; order Gastranaerophilales; family Gastranaerophilaceae; genus Scatenecus. Next base: position 2,908 of record CALVAU010000041.1, read on the forward strand.
CCCATTTTTTCAATCATATTAATAATTAAATCGTGAGTCATAGGTCTTGAAACGGTCAAATTTTCAATTTTTCTAATGATAGCACTCGCTTCAGCCGATCCAATCCAGATCGGAAGTGCTTTTCTGTTTTCTTTGTCGTGTAAAACAACAATCGGAGAACCCGTTCTTGTATCAAGGGCAATGCCCATAACTTTCATTTCAATCATTACTATGCCTTTCTAACTATTATTTACCAAAATATTACATTAATTTAAACTTTCGGTCAATACATATAAAAAAGGATATATTAAAGAATAAGCGTATATTTAATCCAAAATAAATATTTACGAAAAATTATATTTATGATATAGTAAAAATACAGGCACAAATGTGCATGACAAAATAATATCAATACGGAGTAATGGCCGAGTGGCTGAAGGCGGCACCCTGCTAAGGTGTTATGTGGGTCTAACCTGCATCTAGGGTTCAAATCCCTATTACTCCGTTTTTTAGTGCCTTTTAGCGATTTTAAATTATTTTTTGTTATATCTTTGGGTCTTAAATGTTCACAAAATGTTCACAAAAAATTTTTTCTTCTACTAAATTTTTTGCATTTGTATTTACTTCTTGCATTATTACGGAATAAATATCATTTGTTGTAGATGTTCTTGCATGACCTACTTGTCGTGATATATATACAGTCGGCAGTCCTAAAGTATGTAGAATATCTACAAACTGCCCTCTTAAATCATGTACACGCATATAATCTTTAGGATATCCACATTTTACTAATAATTTATCAAATTCAGCATTTATCCAATTTGCACTCACGGGCTTATCTTTTTCTTTTCCTTTAAATAAATACCCTGAAAAGATTTCATTTTTTTTGATATGCCATTTAATAATTTTTCCTACTGTTGGCGGAAAATCTACGATTCTTTTTGATTGTAATGTTTTTGTCCTGTCTTTTAATTCTCTGCGCGTGTATTGTTTAGTTATCCAAATTTGATTTTTTTTGAAGTCAATATCTTCTATGCATATTGCAGAATATTCTCCCAATCTCATACCCGTAAAAATGGCTAACGTAAATAAACAATAAAATTGTGGAAATTCATTTTTGCAAATAGCTAAAATATTTTTTATTTCTTCAATTTCAAAACGCTTTCTTAATATTAGAGGCTCTTTTGCCTTTGCCATATTTTCAAAAGGATTTATTTCAATTAAATTCATTTTTTTAGCATAGTTAAAAGCAGCTTTGCAAAGTTTTCGGCATCCATTTATAACATAAGGGGTTTTAGTTCTTGAATTAATATCTAGCCAGTTTTGAATAACAAACGGGCTAATCTCTTTTATTTGTAAATTATAAAAATATTCAAGATGATTCCTATAATATCCTTTATAGTTTGATATTGTCCCCTTTGAATATTCTGCCGTTGTTTCTATGTGTTGAAAATATAAGTCTAATACTTCTTTAAAAGAGTTTTTCTCTAAGTCAAATTTTATAATAGTATTTTTATATTTTTTGATTGCTTCTGCTTCTGCCTGTTGCGCTTCTGTTTTTGTTCTAAATCCACTTTTACGGTATTGTTTTCTCGGATTTTTTGAAATTGTAATGCAAAATTCCCACGTGAAGCCGTCTTTAAGTTGTCTTTTTCTTATGCTCATACTCACTAATCCTTTTTGCTTGGTTGATAACCATCTGAAAGCCACATTATAATATCTTTTTCACTTACTCTCAAACCGCCTTTTGTATATACAGGAATTTGTTTTAATAGTTTAGTATATTT
>CALVAU010000042.1 GCA_944325615.1 Candidatus Gastranaerophilales bacterium
AGCTAAAAAGCCAAGATATCTTATCACTCGTGACATTGATGATATTTATAACAGCTCAATTGATGTAGTAAAAAATATTACCTCATTTGTAAACCTAAAAGACAAATCTTCAAGAGAATTAATTAAAAATTTACGACTGAAATTGGAAGATTACAAAAAGCTGACAGGCCTAGGCGAAGATAAAAAAAGACCAGAGCTGAATGATGAAATTCGAAATCTTCTGCAAAAACTTTCAGCCTCTATACAGGAAAACAAAAGTATTTATAAATATGATACTGAAACAGTTAATCAATTAAAAGCAAATATTCAAGGTATTCAAGATATCGTAGGCGACAGCGGAAAAGGTGCACTGCAAGAGATTTTAACTATTTATAAAAAGCTTATGCCAAGAGAAGACTACTTGAAAGTGAAAGCTGCAGCCAATAATTCCGTAAAATATATAGATGATGCAATTACCAAAGAAACTGACAATTTCTTTGATATGATGCGGGATTTAAAAATGGGTTCAGCCCCGACTGATATTTTATCAATTCTTGCAGCAATAGGCGCAATTGGCATAGGACTTTCAAAATCAGAAAATAAAGATCAGCAATATTCAGTTTTATTAAAAGCAGGGATTCCTGCTATAGGAGCAATCGCTACATCTTTATATTTTTCAGCAAGCCTTGTCTCAGGTGGCCGTGCAATGTTATATGGCGGTCTTTCAGGTCTTTTGATCAGTAAAGCAGGCGAAAAACTAGATGAATACAGAAAAACTCATTTCCCTTCCACCACCCAAGCCAAATAATATAGATGGTGTAGTATAAAATATTTTCTTTTTGCTATAATTCAATAGCAAAGTATAAAATTTGAGAAGATTTATGACTGGAACCGAAAATAATACAATAAGAGAAAATTTAGAACAAAGAGAAATAGATTATTTAAGTGAATTTGCAACTAAAAGCAGATTTTCTAAAGGTAGAAAAATCCAAGAGGAAGAATGCCCAATCCGCACAAGATTTCAAAGAGATCGTGATAGAATTTTGCATTCAAAAGCATTCAGACGCTTAAAACATAAAACACAAGTTTTTTTATCTCCATTTGATGACCACTTCAGAACAAGATTGACTCACACCCTTGAAGTATCCCAAATCGGCAGAACAATTGCAAGAGCTCTAAATTTGAATGAGGATTTAGTGGAAGCAATCGCTCTTGGACATGATTTAGGACACACACCATTCGGACACTGCGGAGAAGGTGTGTTGAATGAACTTGTCAAAGGGGGATTTCATCATAATATACAAAGCGTGAGAGTAGTTGAAATTCTTGAAAAATTAAATCTTTGTCAGGAAACTATCGACGGGATTTTAACTCACACTTGGGGCTATACTCCCAAAACTCCGGAAGCTCAAATTGTGCAACTCGCAGATAAAATTGCATATATTAATCACGATATAGAAGATTCAATAAGAGCTGGGATAATTGTTGAAAATGATCTTCCGAAAGATTGCATAAATTATTTTTCCTCAATCCAAAGCAAACGCTTGAATATTATGATTAATGAAATCATAAAGAATTCACTAGACAAGCCAAATGTATCTATGAGCGATGAAGCATGGGGATACACGACTGAATTGAGAAAATGGATGTTTGAAAATGTCTATAATGATTCTCCGGCAAAATTAGAAGAGAGCAAAGCTAGAAATGTAATTCAAGAGTTATATTTTTTATACTGCGAAAAATTAAAAAATATCTGTGAAGAAAATAGGATTGAAAGAATTGTTACTGATTACATTTCAGGTATGACTGATCGATATGCAATTGAAAAATACAAAGAGCATTTTATCCCGACAGGTTTTCATACAAGCACAAAAGATGACTACTTATACAAACTTGCAAACATGATAGAATAATTATCCTTTCATATAACTTGTAGGGCAATTCCATAAAAGTATTAAAATAATAATATACAAGTATGAAAGATTTTTTAACTAATCCTATCACACAAAAAACAGCAAGAATTGCTCTTATCATATTTGTAATTTTATCAACATTAATGTGTATATACAGATTTCACACATACACATACTTAACAGTAGAATTCAATGATGCACGACCTGTTAGAAATAAAATTCCTGTATATTATAAAGGTTACAGAATTGGTAAAGTTGAAAAAATTAAGCCAAATGATAATTTTCAAACAACACTTGTAACAATTGTGCTATACCCTAAAAATTTAAAACTACCTAAAAACACAACAGCACTACTTACAAGAGAAAAAAGAGAAAGAAAAGAAATTGACTTCATCAATTTGATTTATCCGGAAAAGCCTTCCGATACAATATTAGCAGACGGCGATATCATAAACGGATTTACAACAGTTGATATTGAAAATTATTTTTCAAGCAAAGCTCTGACCGGAGAATTGGATGCATTTACCAATAATGCAAACAATCTTATGGAAAGTTTAAAATTGACTAGCGATGCTTTAACTGAATTCATAAACATCTTATCAGATACGATAAATGAAAATCGGCCTGCAATTAAAACTATGACAGGCAACCTTGCGCAAATGTCAAACAGTTTCAGACTTTTTGCTCTGAAAATGAATAACTCTATGAGCGAAAACCAGCTTAAAAATACCTTCTCAAACCTTGATAAAACATCCTCAAGCGTTGTTGTAACGACAAAAAACATCGAGGGAATTACTGAAAATATTGACTCAATCACAGGAGATATAAGCTCTCAAGGAGCACAAATTTCATCTTCTATTGAAAATGCCGAAATAATTACACAGAATTTAGCGGATATTACAGGCGGAATTAGAAATACAATGTCAAAGAGTTTTGGCGGGCTAAGACTGATTTTCGGGAAACCGATAAGTGCTCCAAAATGCAAAAGGACTTGCAGATAAAATTAAATTTATCCAAGCATTTCAGCTTTTTTATAGCAAAGTCTTGCCTCTTTTATTCTGAGCATTGCAGTCAAGATATCGCCTTTCAAGTTATAATTATAAGCATCTTTATTCAGCAAAAGCCCGTTATTTATATTTTCAAGAGCCTTTTTATAATCTTTTTCTTGATAATACAAGTTTGCAACCCGATAATAAGCAAGATCAGTCTTTTCATAATCCAAAGATGAATTATAAGCTTTTATTGCACTTTCATAATCAGAAAGATTCTCTAAGCACATTCCTTTGTATATAAATGGATGCGAACTAGGAGAAGATATTATTTGTTTATTGAAATAATTCAAAGCTTTTGAATAGTTTTCTTTTTCAAAATATATTTTTCCGATTTGAATATTATAGTCTTCTCCATCTTCGGTTTGAATATTATTTTTCTGCATTGTCTTTATTATTTCAATAGCTTTGTCTTCCTGCCCTAGAGCCATATACGAATGCTTTTTATATTCATATACTTTCCAATACTTATCCT
>CALVAU010000043.1 GCA_944325615.1 Candidatus Gastranaerophilales bacterium
GTTATGATTAGTTTCGGTAATATTTATTCGCAATTGAGAGATTTTGAATCAATGTTCAAGCTTACACATGAGCATACTTTGCTTTCAATTTTACCTCTAAATCATTTACTGGAATTGGATTGCGGATTTTTCGGGATGCTGTATATGGGGGCAAAAATTGTCTATATCAAATCTCTTAATCCTAAAGAATTGACAACGGTAATGAAGGAAAAAAGAATTACCAATATGATTGTCGTTCCGCTTGTTGCTAAAATGCTTAAAAATAGTATTGATAAACAGATAAAAAAACAATCTGAAGTTGCTCAAAATATATTTAAAATTTTGTATAATTTAGCAAAATTTATGCCTAGAAAAGTTCGTCGTTTGATGTTCAAGACAATAATAGACGGATTGGGCGGCAGATTGGAATGTTTTATTTGCGGAGGTGCGCCATTAGAAGACGGTGTTGCTGAATTTTTTGAAAGAATTGGTATTCCTATATTCCAAGGCTATGGTTTGACTGAAACTTCTCCGACAATTTCTACAAACCGTTACGGACATTCAAAAATCGGAACTGTCGGACAAGCATTACCTTCTGTGATAGTAAAAATTGCAGATAATGGAGAAATTCTTGCAACAGGGCCTAATGTTATGCAAGGATATTACAACAAGCCTGAAATGACTGCAGAGGTAATTGATGAAGACGGTTGGTTCCATACGGGTGATATCGGTGAAATTGATAAAGACGGATTTATTAAAATTACAGGTAGAATTAAAAATATGATAGTTCTTGGCGGGGGTAAGAAAATTTTCCCTGAAGAAGTTGAAGCGGTTTTGGAAACTTCTGAATTGATAAAAGAAGTTTGTGTAATGTCTTTAATAATAAAATCAGGCAACAAAGCCGGTACGGAAGAAGTCGGAGCAATTATTACTCCGTCTGATGAATTACTTCAAAAATCTGATGATGAAATCCAAAATGAACTAGAAAAAGAAGTAAAAAGACTTGCTGATGCCAATTTGGCACCATATAAAGCGCCGACGGTAGTTGTTATTCACCGCGAAGAACTGCCAAAGACTTCCACAAGAAAAGTTAAACGCAAAGATTTAAAAGAATGGTATGAAAGTTTATAAAATAAAAATCCTCTCAATTGAGAGGATTTTTGTTATGTGATGTTATTAAAATTTATATAAATAAATTTGAATTTGAATTGCTGTTTTCGGCTATATATTTTGCGACTCCGGCAATTTCTACGCCGTCAATGAGTTCTTCTTTTTTTATTCCCATTACATCCATACTCATTTGACAAGCAATAAATTTAACACCGTTTTTTCTGGCTTGGTCAATAAGTTCATTCAGGGTTGAAATATTTTTGTTTTTCATAACCCATTTCATCATTAAAGAACCAAGACCACCCATATTCATCTTCGAAAGAGTTAATTTATCGGCGCCTTTTGGCATCATAAAGCCAAATAATTTATCAATAAAAGATTTTTTTACAGTTACATTGCCTTTTCTTAAAATATTTAAGCCCCAGAATGTGAAGAATAAAGTTACATCATAACCGCTTGCTTTCGCTCCGTTTGCTATTATGAATGCGGCAAGAGCTTTATCCAAATCGTTAGAAAATACAACAATAGTTTGTGCATTTTTCGCAGGGCTTTTTACACTTTGGTCTTGAGAAATTATTTGACCTTTTTGAATTGTTGCAACTATTTTTTTATCAATATTATCTAAATTTAATAAAGTATTGTTTGTTGAATTGCACCAAGCTTCGACGTCTGCATAGAAACCTTTATCTGTTGAGGAAATTTCTAATATTTCCCCATCATTCATATTGGAAATATTTTCAGCAAGTTTCATAATAGGACCGGGGCATGATAATCCACAAGCATCAACTTTTAAAATATTTGTATTCACTTGTGCTAAAACGGGGGTTTTGTTTATTTTTATAACTTTATTTTCTTTGTCTTTTTTTATTTCTTTATAAAGTTTCATTCCTCCCATTAGCGAATATACATTGTTATACTCGTTTTGAATTAAAATTCTAGAAGCAAGATAACTTGTATAACCTGAATCACATACCAAAATTATTTTTTTATCTTTTGGAATTTCATTAAGTCTTTCTCTTAATTGTGCAATTGGTATATTTATAGCTCCGTCAACAGTTTTGGTTTTGAAACTGTCAGGAATTCTTACATCGACAATAAATGATCCTTCTATATCTTCAAAATATGCCGGTTTTACAAACCCTTTCAACACATTATCAGCACACATTCCCAAAATATTTACAGGATCTTTTGCTGATGAATAAGGCGGGGCATAACATAGTTCGCTATCTAACAATTCTTGGATTGTTCCGTTGTTTCTCATGATAGAAGATATTACGTCAATTCTTTTTTCTACGCCTTCTTGCCCAACTGCTTGTGCTCCAAGGATTTTTCCATCATTGTTGAAAATTAGTTCGTACAAAGTAGATGTAGCTCCGGGGTAGTATCCGGCATGAGAATTACCGAATGTGAGAATTTTCCAATATGGAATTTGTGCTCGTTTTAGTAGTTTTTCATTATAGCCAACCGCTGCAACTGTATAATCAAATACTTTTAAAACAGAGGTGCCTTGTGATTTTTTATATTGCGAGTTGATTCCGAAAATATTGTCGGCAATAATTCTTCCTTGTCTGTTTGCTGGCCCTGCAAGAGGAATTAGAACATCTTCTCCTGATACAAAACTTTTGATTTCAACGCTGTCGCCGCCTGCAAAAATATCAGGATCAGATGTTTGCATATTATCATTAACTTTAATCCCTCGATTAACTTCTAATCCCGCTTTTTCTGCAACAGTTGTTTCAGGTTTTACTCCAATTGATAAAATTGCAATATCATATTGAATTTTTCTTCCAGACCATAATTCAATTTCGTCTTTTTCAAAACTTTTGACTCCGTCTGACAATATTAATTCAATTCCGTTTGTTCTCATTTCATTTTGCGCAAAACAAGCAACTTCATAATCGACAGGGGCTAAAATTTGGTCGGATAATTCTACAAGTTTTGTATCAATATTGAGATGTGCAAGATTTTCTGCCATCTCAACCCCTATAAAGCCTCCGCCTATGACTACCGCTTTTTTAGCATCGTTTCGGGAAATATAATCCTTAATTTTATCAGCATCAGCTAGAGTTCTAACAGTAAAAATATTTTCATTATTTATCCCTTCCAAATTCGGAATTATCGGGCTTGCGCCTTGAGCTAGAACAAGTTTGTCATAATAAAATTTTTCATTATTTTGAGTAAGAACGTATTTTTCAGCTCTGTTTATCTCAATGACTTCACTGTTTAGTTTGACGTCAATATTAAACATTTTTTTGAATCGTTCCGGATTTGATACAAGAATTTTTTCTCTTTCAGCTATGACATCAGAACAGTAGTATGGAAGTCCGCAATTTGCAATCGATACTTCCTCAGTCCGTTCTAAAATTGTAATTTCACAACTTTCATCCAATCTTCTTAATCTTGTTGCGCAGCTTGCTCCGCAAGCTCCGCCGCCTATAATAACAACTTTCATATAATCCTCATAATTTTAGTATATTCGTATATTCATATATTTATATTATCAAATTTTTTATAATACGTCAATATGTAATTTGACAATATTCGCATATTGTAATATTCTTATAATATGAAAGACCAAAATATAGATATAGATGAATATACTGCAATTTTTAAAGCATTGGCTCACCCGACAAAGCTGAAAAAAGAAAAAAATCTGATGAATCAATCTGAATGGAATGTAAGTAGAATGTGTGAATGTCTTGATATTCATCAACCTTCCGTTTCTCTACATAAAAAAAAAAAAAAAAATGCAAATGTTATTTCAGGTCATCGTAATGCAAATCAAATATGTTATAAGGTTGAAAATCCCAAAGTAATAAAAATATTAAAACAGTTAAAA
>CALVAU010000044.1 GCA_944325615.1 Candidatus Gastranaerophilales bacterium
AAGCCATGCTGCGTGCTGTTCCTGAAGGCGATTATAACTATCTTCCAGTTCCTGATGACGATGGGTATCTTAGTAGTGTTAAATATTTTTATGAAAACTGTATAAAACCATATTTTAAAGTAACTAAATACTGCGAAAATACTGATGGCTGTTGGCATCAAATTTACAAACCTGATGGTACAAAATACGGTTACACAAGTGGTTTAGGGGCAGACATAATCAGTTTTAGGACAATAGATGGATATTCATTCACTATTGACAGTTGGTCTTCTAAAGCTCGTGCCGCTATATATGAAAATTTTGGCGTAGAAACAACCTGAAGAACAGCTATTATCGTAATCGGAGTTGATGCAAACGGAGCAAAAAAACCGAATATCCTTGGGAAAGATGTTTTTATTTATGTTTTATCTGATAGAGGACTCCTTCCTGCAGGTCACGACAAAACAGATGAGGAAATTGAAGTCGAATGTAAAACAACAGGAAGGTATTGTTTTGAAAAAATTCTTAGAGCAAATTGGGAAATAGATCCTCAAAACACTTGGTAAAATTGAAGATTTTTCCAAAGTAAGCTTAAACATCGTAGGATTTCAGTTAATGTATCTTTTTACTACACAAAAATACAAAGACACTACAGAGAAATAAAAGAGGATTACCCTTGGTAATTTTTCTTGTTTGCGGTATAATTTGAATGAACAAAAGAAGTGTATAACAAACAGGCGGGTAATGTTTCTAAGTCCCGCAAAAAGCCGGCAAAAAGCGGAAGTAAAACGATTTAAGCCGGCAAGAAAGGAAAATTATGACAATACCGGAAACAAAAAAATTTGAAATTGAAATCGGCGGTAAAAACGTTACAGTCGAAACCGGGAAGTATGCACAATCAACTAATGGCTCTGTTACAGTAAGATGCGGCGATACAATGTTATTTGTACACTGCGTAGTATCAAAAGAGCCAAGAGTAGGTATTGATTTCTTCCCATTACTAATTGACTATGAAGAAAGAATGTCTGCAATCGGACGTATTCCTGGCGGTTACAACAGATCTGAAGGAAAAGCAAGCGATAAAGCAATACTTATATCTCGTTTGATAGACAGACCTATAAGACCATTATTCCCAAAAGGATATAGAAATGATATTCAAATCGTAGCCCAATTATTCAGCTATGATCAACAGAATCAACCTGATACACTTGCAATGCTAGGTGCATCTTGTGCTTTAATGCTATCAGGCGCTCCATTTGAAGGCCCAATAGGAGCGGTAAGAGTATCAAGAGATGAAAACGGCAATATGATTGCTAACCCAACACACCAACAAGCTGATAAGTCTGATTTAGATATCGTAGTAGCAGGTACTCACGACAGCGTAATCATGGTAGAAGCTGGATGTAAATTCGTTACAGAAGACGATATTATGAATGCTGTTGAATTTGCACAAGTAGAAATCAGAAAACAATGCGAAGCTCAACTTGAATTTGCAAAAGCTTGCGGCGTTGAAAAAGAAGAATTCGTAAACCCATACGATACAACAGAATTAAAAAATATAATTAATGAAACTGCTCATGATATGATTTTCGATGCATATCATAACTTTGACAGAACATACAGACAAAACAAACTTGAAGAAGCTAAAGCTCTTGTTAAAGAAAAAATTGACGCTTTGCCAGAAGATCATTACATCAAGAAAATCATCGAAGAAACAGGAATTGACTTTGTAGCAGAAGAATTCAAAAACGCAGAAAAGAAAATTATGCGTACAATGATTTTGGATGAAGGCGTAAGAGCTGACGGAAGAAAACCTCATGATGTAAGACCTATCTGGTGCGAAGTAGGGGTAATTCCAAGAGCTCACGGATCAGCTGTGTTTACAAGAGGACAAACGCAAGTTCTTTCAGTTGCAACTCTTGCAGGTCCTGCAATGAAACAAGAACTAGACGGAGTTGATCCTGAAACTGAAAAAACGTATATGCACAAATATATCTTCCCTGGATTTTCAGTAGGTGAAGTAAAAGCACTAAGAGGCCCCGGCAGAAGAGAAGTTGGTCACGGAAACCTTGCAGAAAGAGCAAACGTGCCAGCACTTCCATCTCAAGAAGAATTCGGATACACAATAAGAGTAACTTCTGATGTATTAGAATCAAACGGATCTACATCAATGGCATCTACTTGCGGATCGTCAATGGCATTGATGAATGCGGGCGTACCTGTAAAATGCATGATAGGTGGCGTTGCTATGGGTATGATTACAGAAGAAGGTAAAGAACCCGTCGTATTGACTGATATCCAAGGTATCGAAGACTTCTTAGGCGATATGGACTTCAAAGTAACAGGTAATGATGACGGTATCACTGCTCTTCAAATGGATATGAAAGCTAAAGGTATTGCAAACGATACACTTAGAAGAGCGTTAGCTCAAGCAAAAGAAGGCAGATTACACATTTTAGGCGAAATGAGAAAAGTAATTACAAAACCAGCTGATCATCTTTCACCATTTGCGCCAAGCATCACTACAATGACAATTCCGACAGAAGATATCGGAACAGTAATCGGACCTGGCGGAAAACAAATCAGAGCGATCATTGACGCATCAGGTGCAGAAATTGATATACAAGATAACGGTATCGTAACAATTACTTCAAACGATCAAGAAGGTGCAGAAATCGCAAAAAGAATGATTAAAGAATTGACCTTCAAACCTGAAGTTGGAATGATTATGAAAGGTAAAGTTGTAAGAATAATTCCAATCGGAGCATTCGTAGAACTTTGCGGCGGAAAAGACGGTATGGTGCACATTTCTCAAATCTGCCAAGAAAGAATTGAGACAATTGAACCACACGTCAAAATCGGCGATGAAGTAATCGTTAAAATTATCAAAATTGATGACAAAGGCAGAGTAAACCTAACAATCAAAGGTGTAACAGAAGAAGAAAAAGCTCAGCTTTTAAATCAATAGTTAATAAATATGAATTCAAAAAGGAGCCTGTAAAAATACAGACTCCTTTTTATTTTTCTATTCTACAGGCCCTAGCTCTTGGATGCTACAATTTTCTTCACGTATTTTTACCTTTTTGCCATCAGGATAGATTCTGATTCCTTCATAAATGTCATTATCTTTTGGATATAATTCATCAACTTGTCCATTCTTCCATTTCCATACTTTCTTTATTTCAGCTCCTTTTTCATAGAATGTTTCACTAATTGAACCAAATAAACTTTGCCAAACTTCTTTCACTTTTTCTCCAGATGAATTATACTCTCTTATAGATGAATACTTTATATTACCAGCCTCATCTCTTGTTATCGCTTTGACAATATCACTTTTTTCATTGTAAAAGTATTCACAAGTATTACCATCAGAGTTTTTCGTTAATTCATTTCTAACAGATTTATTATAATCAATAGCAGGTTGTCCTTCAGGCTTTGCAGGTTCTGCTTTTTGCTCTGCGGGTTTTACTTCATCAGCTTTCGGAGTTTCAGCTTTAGCCTCAGTTGTTTTTTACTCAACTTTTTGTGGTTCTGGTTTAGTTAGTTCAGGATTTGGGACTTCTGCTGGTTTGGCATTAGATAATTTACCGTTAAAAAAGTCCATATAAAGTTGTCTGTCAACCTTAGTAATACTATTTTTATTACAGTATTCTACAAACTCCGCAATCTTCGCTTCGGGCACCTTACCATTAATCATCAAAGTCCAGTTATCCCCACCTCGACCTGAAATCTTAATAACAACTGCTGTCACATTCTTGTCCGGCATATAAACAACAGCATAACCATCTTTCGCACCATTTAGATGTGTTCTTAAATCTGGTACTGTCTTGGTATTTCCTTGAGCCTGTCTGTATCCATTACTTGTTACTGATACATTAAAATCATTTTCTTTATAAACTGAAAGTTCTTTAAATTCTGGCATAGCCTCTACGGCTTGGGTCGGTTCTGCAGGTTTGGGTTCCGCCGGCTTGATTTGCGAAATTTCTGTTATTTTATTGTTTTCAAATTTTACAGACCATACTGAACCATCTGGGGTTGTACGTCTGCCGATATTAGATCCTGCAGTAAAAACATCTTCGTTTCCACTTGCCCATTTAAACATAAAACCGGCTTCACTTCCGTCAGCAGAATAAGAATATTCTCTTGTATATTTCAAATTTCCATCCTTATCAAATACAATCTCTTTTAGAGTATTTCCTGAAACATTCTTATATTTGGTCAACTTCCCGCCAAAATTTGTAGCACAAACCTCAGCATTTCCAACAACTTCATTGTAGTTAATATTTCCTCTGGCAGGTTGAGCTTCAGATGTTTTTGGTTCTGCGGTTGGTTTTGGTTCTGCTGCTAATTTTGGCTCTTCGGCTGGTTTCGGTTCTGCTGCCGGTTTTGGTTCTGCTGCCGGTTTTGCAGTTGACTTTTTAGATACAATAGCCTTACCTTTATTTGCTCCGCCTTTAACAACATTGAAGGCTGGAAGAGCCATGCCTAATTCTACCGCACCATCCATTGCATGAGACATGCTTTGTTTTGCCTCTTCTTCAGATGTTGCATTATAGTATTTTTCAGCACCTTCATAAGCATTCTTACCGCCTTCATAAGCCATATAAGCTGCAATACCAAGACCTGCAAATTTAGTTATACCAGCAACTGCACCTACAACTGTAGCACCAGCTCCTAATGATGCCGCAATAGGTGCTGCTAAAGCAAGACCTGCAATTGTACCAACTGTTGTGGCTGTTCTTTTTAGACTAAAACCATTTTCATCACAGAACATACTTTTTACAAAATTCTTTGCACTGTCTAATGCTATATCCCCGATTTCATTCCAAGTAAGCTCATATCTGTTTTCATTGACATCTATACCTACATTGTTTAGCAAAAGAGCTTTGCTATCCTCTGATGATGTTACATAAATTGAATTAGGAATTGTTGCCTTTTGCTCAGTTTTTTCTTCCTTTTTTGACTCATCAGTCATCTTTACTATTCTAACTGTAATTCCGTTAGTCTTTAATGCATCTGACATAACAATTTCCCCTTAATTTTCCCGCGTATATTATTAATAAAAATTTTTTATTATGAGAATTGACTATTTTTTAAGTTATTTTTGTTAAATTTACATTTATTTACATATTTATGCTAAAATAAAGGCAATCGGAGGATATTAAAATGTGTGATGTAATTACAATCGGAAGTGCTACGATGGATGTATTTGTCGAAAGTGATGATGCAAATATCGTATCTGTTTATACCAAAAATAAAAAATCAGAATTTATGAGCTACCCTTATGGAGCTAAAGTTGAAATTTCTGATTTTACATCTCAAGTAGGAGGCGGCGGAGTAAACACAGCTGTAAACTTTGCGAATTTAGGTTTTAAAACAAGCGCAATCTTTAAAATCGGAGATGATATTTATTCAGCAGGGGTTCTTGAATCTTTTAAAGACAAAAATGTTGATTTATCAAATATAGTTCAAGATCCAAAACTAAGCACTGGTTTTTCAATTATCCTTGTAAGTTTTCAAGGAGATCGCACCGTATTAGCTCACAGGGGAGCTAATGCTCAAATAAAAAAATCCGATATTAATTTTGAAGCAATTAAAAATTCTAAACTTTTATATATTGCACCAATGAACGGAGACAGTACAAAAGTCCTAGATGACATCGCAACATTTGCAAACGATAATAATGTTTTTGTCTGCTTTAATGCAGGGTCTTCAAGCATAAAAAAAGGATTTAATTACCTTAAAAAAATTCTTGCAAACGCAACAATTGTCGTAATGAACAAAGAAGAAGCTGCTCTGGCTACTCAAATTCAAGTAAGACCGGATACAAGAGATGAAAAATTCTCCGAAGAACCTATTCACCCTGATGTAAAAGAAATGCTAAAAAAACTAAAAGTTCGAGATTATCAAATAATAGTAATTACTGACGGTAAATATGGAGCATATGCATATGACGGAAAAGATTTCTACCTATGTCCGGTGTTCGATGGTCCTGTTGTTTCTACTTTAGGTGCAGGTGATGCCTTTGCGTCAACTTTCTGCGCTGCACTTGGCAGAACGAATAAAGATATAGGTAAATCTCTTATGTACGCATCAATAAATTCTGCAGGCGTAGTATCAGCATTCGGAGCAACTCAGGGACTTTTAACTTTTGAGCAAATTGAAGATAAATTAAAAGAACACCCTGAATATACTTACAAAATTGTTTAATTTATTAAAATTAATGAAGTATTATATACCGAAACATTTTTTGTAGTATAATGTAGGAAAAAGATTTATAGGAGAGAAATACAAATGGGATATAAGATTTTAGCTAAAAAAGAAATTTGTCCGCACCAATACGAAATAAAAATTGATGCACCATACGTTGTCAGAAATGCACAAGCTGGGCAATTTATAATATTCAGAGCAGAAGAAAACGGAGAAAGAGTACCTTTGACAATTGCCGATGTTGATAAAGAAAAAGGGGAATTAACTCTTGTATTCATGGCTGTTGGATATTCTACAAAAAAATTAGCTGAATTAAATGTAGGAGATGAAATTCCTGATATCGTAGGACCTTTAGGAAAACCAACTCACATAAAAAAATACGGCACAGTCGTATGTCTTGCCGGCGGTTACGGAGCTGCACCATGTTATTTAATAGCAAAAGCTTTCAAAGAAGCTGGCAACAAAGTATATATGATTATGGGTGCAAGAAACAAAGATCTTATATTCTGGGCTGATAAAATGAAAGATGCCTGCACTGAGTTATTTATTACAACTGACGACGGTACATTAGGTGAAAAAGGATTCGTCACTCAGGTATTGGAAAGAATCATGAACCGTGAAAAAGTTGATTATGCAATCGCAGTAGGTCCAATGCCTATGATGAGAGCTGTTGCAGAAATGACTCGCGGTAAAGATATCTATACAGAAGCCAGCATGAACCCAATTATGGTTGATGGAACAGGCATGTGCGGAGCTTGCAGGGTTACAGTAGGCGGAGAAGTTAAATTTGCATGCGTTGACGGCCCTGACTTTGATGCTCACAAAATCGACTTTGACGAAGTTATAAACCGTACA
>CALVAU010000045.1 GCA_944325615.1 Candidatus Gastranaerophilales bacterium
ATGTTACGCATCTTGCGTGATCTGTAATAATTCTTAGTGAAATATCTGTTTTTTCAGATTTTTTGTATGGAACACCTGACATTTCACAAACTTTATCTAATATAGGCTTCAACAAATCAGTTTCGAAAGTAGATGCAACACCTTGACATACCATTGTGATACGTTCTAAGCCCATACCAGTATCAACATTTTTGCTTTCTAGTGGAGATTGGTTACCCTCTTCATCCTGATATAATTCTGTAAATACCAAGTTCCAAATTTCAACCCATCTGTCACATTCACAAGTATCAATACCACATCCGCGAGGATCATCACATTTGTACTGTTCGCCTAAGTCGTAATGAATTTCAGAGCAAGGTCCGCAAGATCCTGAAGCTCCCGGAGGGCCCCAAAAGTTATCTTTTTTACCTTTTCTTTTAATTCTATCAGCCGGAACTCCAACATTTCTCCAAATTTCATATGCTTCATCATCAGTTTCGAAAATTGTAATCCACAGTCTGTCTTTATCTAGTTTCAAAACTTCAGTTACAAATTCCCAAGCCCAAGGAATAATTTCTTTTTTGTAATAATCTCCAAAAGAGAAATTACCTAACATTTCAAAGAAAGTATGATGACGAGGTGTACGACCAACATTTTCGATATCTGAATCTTTACCGCCGGCACGAGCACACTTTTGGCAAGAAGTTGCACGAGCTGGGTCATATGGTGACTTTACTATTCCTAAAAATATCGGTAAAAATTGCAACATCCCTGCAGTTGTCAAAAGGACAGTCGGGTTATCAGGTACAAGACTTGAGCTTTCAACTACCGTGTGCTGATGTTTATCTTTAAAATAATCTAAATATAATTTTCTAATTTGATTTCCAGTTAACATATTTTTAATCCCTCTAAAATTTATTCATTATAAGAAAATTATACTATAAAAAAAATATTGTAATAATGAATATTGACTTTAATTTTCGCTAATTATAAAATTGAGATGTTATGGCAAGAGTTTCTATAATTATCCCTGTATATAATGTTGAAAGTTATCTTTCTAAATGCATGGAAAGCATTGTATCACAGACTTTTAAAGATATTGAGATAATATGTGTGAATGACGGCTCCACTGACAATTCAGCAGAAATTCTAAAAGACTATGCACAAAAAGATAATCGTATTAAAGTTATTACTCAAAAAAATCAAGGTCAGTTTTCTGCAAGGCATACAGGACTAAAAAACTCCACAGGGAAATATATACTTTTTATTGATTCGGATGACTGGATTGATAAAACTCTTGTTGAAAAAACACTAAAATGCATAGAAAAATACAACACTGATGTCGTAATCTTTGGAGCTTACTCGGTTAAAGATAATAAAATCTCAAAAGGTATGTACAGTGTAGAAAAAATTAACACAAAATACAAAGAAAGAATTTTAACTTTAAAAGATTATGAAAATGATTTGTTCTGCCTGCCTCCAACAGCTTGGAATAAACTTTATAGGAAAGATTTTTTGGATAGACACAATATAAAATTTCAAGAAATAAGAAACGGTGAAGATCAAATCTTTTATCTGCATACAATTTTGACAGCAGAAAATATATATGTTCTTAACGAAAACTTATATTATTATGTAAAAAACAGACTCGGTTCTATTACTTCAAAATCAAGAAAAACTACTGATGCTCCGATTTCTAACTTTTATATTGCAGAAAACCTGTTAAAAGAATTATCATATAAAGAAAAATATATCAGCCAAATTATTAACAAATATTTTAACAAGACTTTGTCTTGGTATGGCAAATGCGACAAAAATTTTAAAAATATTTTCTTTGAAAACATTAACAAGCTAAAAAAACATATAATCCTTGAATACCCTGACGGATGGTGGAAATATTTTGAACTAAACGAAAACGATAAATATATAATTATCAAAATAAAAATATTATTATCTAAGTTGAAATGGAATTTATTGAAAGAAAAACATGCTTAATACTCCAAAAGTTTCAATAATAGTGCCTGTGTATAACAGCGAAAAATATCTTGAAAAATGTTTGGATTCACTTATTAACCAGACATTAAACGATATTGAGATAATATGCGTAAATGATGGCTCAAAAGATAGTTCTGCGGATGTTCTAAAGAAATATTTAGAAAAAGATAAAAGAATTAAAATAATTACGAAAGAAAACGAAGGTCTTTCTGCGGCAAGAAATGACGGGCTAAAAGTTGCATCTGGTGAATATATAGGGTATGTAGATTCTGATGACTGGGTAGATCTTGATTTTTACGAAAAACTGTATAATGCTGCAAAAAAATATAATAGCGAAATTGCCTGTGCAAATATTATGCGAACAGGAAAAAATATAGAAAAACATAAACTTAAATATAATGAAGAAAATTTTTATACAGACATTAAATCAAAGCTTAAAGCTGCAGATATACCACATCAAAACTATGTATGGAATAAAATATATAACCGTAAAAGTCTCCTAAATTCAGACATCCAATTTTTAAAAGGTAAAGCTTATGAAGATATTCCATGGTCAATACAAGTGATTTCCAAATTAAACGGACTTGTAACAGTTCCTGATACGAACTATTACTATCGAAGGACCAAGAATTCAATACGTTCAAGTAAAAAGAAACAAAATTACTTAGATTGTATTGAAATGGAAAATATTATGATTAACTTCGCAAAAGAAAATAATCTTGAAGAAATTTTGCAAGACTACAAGATGGCAAAACGCGATCGGATAAAAATTTTTAATATTAACATATTAAAAACCTTTTACTATTACCCAAACATAAAAAAATATAGCTTATTCGGACTAATTCCGATAGGAAAAACAAAAAATAAATCATAAAACATGTTGCAAGAAAAAATTTTTATGATAACATAAATTTTAGAGGGAATATACGGATACCCCAAGAAACCAAATGTCTGTCTAGGCCCTCTGGATCCAAGCCCTGGTAGCTCAGCTGGATAGAGCAACCGCCTTCTAAGCGGTAGGTCATGCGTTCGAATC
>CALVAU010000046.1 GCA_944325615.1 Candidatus Gastranaerophilales bacterium
TAGAAAAGGATAAGGTAAAAAACTTCATGGATTTTTTATTGATTATCGCGATTATTGTGGTAATAGCATTAGTCGCTGTGCTGATTATCCAGCAAAACAAAGTTAAGTCCGTTTTAAATGACATTGAAAAAGACAGAAATGCTTTAGAAGAGAAAGAAAAAATTCTGTTAAAGGAAGCTAAAATTAAAGCTATCGAAGAGCTTCAAAACGACAGAGACAAACTGAATGAAGAAGAAAGAGAACGCAGACAGGAAATTGCAAGACTAGAGACAAAACTTGCTAAAAGAGAAGATGTTCTTGAGGATAAAATTCAAGAATATACAGAAAAAGAAATTCAAGTACAAAAAAAGATTGATGAACTTTTGGATAAAGAAGATTATCTTGCAGAAATCGTGCAAAAGCAAACAACAGAATTGGAAAGAATTGCAGGCATGAGTGCAGAAGAAGCAAAGAACATGCTTCTTGATCAGCTTAAGCATGATTTAGCGCAAGAACAAATGCAGTTGATAAGAGAAAATGAAGCAAAGATTAAAGAGTCAGCTCTAGAAAAATCAAAAGAAATTTTATCAACAACTATGCAAAGATGTATGATAGAACAGGTTGTAGAAACCACAGTGTCAGTAGTAGCGCTTCCGAATGACGAAATGAAAGGTCGTATAATCGGTCGTGAAGGACGTAATATCAGAGCATTAGAAACTTTGACAGGAGTTGATTTAATCATTGATGATACGCCGGAAGCTGTTGTATTATCAAGCTTTGACCCTGTAAGAAGAGAAATAGCAAAACTTGCATTGGAAAAATTAATTGTAGATGGCAGAATTCACCCCGTAAGAATTGAAGAAATGGTTGAAAAAGCCAGAGAAGAAATTGAAAAGAAAATTTGGAATGAGGGTGAAAATGCAGCTCTAGAAATGGGTGTTATGGGACTGAACAAAGAGCTTATAAAAACTCTTGGACGTCTATATTACAGAACCAGTTACGGTCAAAATGTTTTGAAACATTCTCTTGAAGTCGGTCATATTGCAGGCATGCTTGCTGCAGAATTAGGCGCTAATGAAATGATTGCAAAACGTGCAGGACTTTTACATGATATTGGAAAAGCAGTTGATCAAACTCAAGAAGGTACTCATATTCAACTTGGCGTAGAACTTGCTTCAAGATATGGAGAAAGACCGGAAGTTATTCATGCAATAGAAGCTCACCATGATGATGTTGTGGCAAATACAATTGAGGCAGTGCTTGTAAAAGTTGCCGATGCTATTTCTGCAGGCCGTCCGGGAGCAAGACGTGATACTTTAGAAATTTATATCAAACGTCTTCAAAAAATTGAAGAAATTGTAAACAGCTATGATGGTATAAAACAATCATTTGCTGTACAAGCTGGACGTGAGGTAAGAATTATTGTAGAAGCTGAAAAATTTGATGATTTAGCTTCACAAAAACTTGCAAGAGATGTTGCAAAACGTATAGAAGATGAGCTTGATTATCCGGGACAAATAAGAGTAACGGTAGTTAGAGAATTCAGAACAACAGAAATTGCAAAATAAAAACTAAAAGGAAAACTTCCGCAAATTTAGCGGGAGTTTTCCAAAAAATAAAGGGAAATTATGTCAGGTGATGATAAAAAATTAAAAGTTTTATTTTTCGGAGATATAGTAGGCAAACCCGGTAGGAATGCTGTAAAATATTTCATGGAAAATTTAAAAGAAGGTGAACGGCCTGACTTTGTAATTGCAAACGTAGAAAATGCCTCTCACGGATTTGGTCTTACTGAAAAAAATTATAATGATTTATCTTCTTATGGTATTGATTGCATGACTTCAGGCAATCACATTTGGGATAAAAAAGATATTTTTAACTACATCGATAATGCAGAAAAATTATTGCGTCCTATGAATTACCCAGCTTGTGTACCAGGTAAAGGTTCCAATATATTTGAATGTAAAGGGTATAAAATCGGTGTTATAAATCTTCTCGGCAGAGTATTTATGAATTTGGTGGATGATCCATTTATTCTTGTAGAAAGAGAAATAAAAAGATTAAAAGAAATTACACCGAATATATTTATTGATTTTCACGCAGAAGCAACTGCTGAGAAGATTTGTCTAGGTAAATTTTGTGCAGAAATGGGAGTGAGTGGATTTTTTGGAACTCATACTCATATTCAAACAGCAGATGAAAAGATTTTAAACGGAATGGGATATATAACTGATGCCGGTTTTTGCGGTACAACTGACAGTGTAATTGGAATGGAATATACGACTTCCTTAAACAGATTCTTAAAAGGCATCCCAGAACGATATGATGTGGCAGAAGGTCAGGAAACTCAAATTAATGCGGTAGAAATTGAGTTTAATCCTTTTGACGGTACTTCTTCCTCA
Source organism: Candidatus Gastranaerophilales bacterium (assembly GCA_944325615.1). GTDB lineage: Bacteria > Cyanobacteriota > Vampirovibrionia > Gastranaerophilales > Gastranaerophilaceae > Scatenecus. The sequence continues at coordinate 2,382 of CALVAU010000046.1, forward strand.
ATAAAAAGAATTTTTAGTAGTATAGAAAAGACAGAAGAGGATGAAAGTCAATGAAAAGCGATTTGCATATTCATACATTTTATTCAGACGGCGTTTTCAGCCCTGAAAAAATCGTTGATACGGCACTTGAAGTCGGGCTGGAAGTCATTGCACTTACAGATCATGACAATGTGCTTTCATACGATGTTGCAAAAAAACATTTGCAAAAGATTGGAAAAGAAGATAAGTTAGAAATTATTCAAGGTGTTGAAATAAATACTTTGTACAAGAATTATGAAGTTCATATTTTAGGATACTTTTTCGATCCGAATAACAGTGAGTTTAAAAAACTCTTAAAAACACAACAGGATGCGCGTGTAAAACAAACACATGAAATAATTTCATTGTTGGCGAAAAAAGAAGGTATAAAAATCAAATATGATGATATTGTAAAGCAGGTAGCGCCCGGTGGAAGTATAGGACGTCCGCACATTGCAAAAGCAATTACAAATGCAGGCGGTACATCAAGTGTAATAGAAGCGTATGCAAAATATATTCACGATGACAGTCCTGTATATGTTCCGAGAAAAACCGTCTTACCTCAAGATGCGGTAGAAATAATTTATGATGCAGGCGGAATTCCTGTAATTGCTCATCCACATGATTTGGATATAGCAGAGACTCTCATAAAAGAACTTATGAATTACGGACTTCGTGGTATTGAAGCATATCATAGAAAACATTCTCCTGCGTGTGTTGAATATTTTTCATCAATGGCAGAAGAATTAGGCTTGATAGTAACAGGCGGATCTGATTTTCATGCACCTAATATCATTAACGGGCAAATTATTTTGGGGAAAAATTTTGTGCCTGAATGGGTTTATGAAAAGCTTATAAAAGAAAAGAAATTGATAGATCTTGCATAATATAAATTATTGTTATTTAACCAAAGGTAATTTATGGCGAAGAAAAATTACTTGAAAATAGAATATACATTGACATTATTGATTATAATTGCAGTTGTATTAATCATAATGCCGATAGATTTTGCTAGTAATGCACAAGCTGAATTTATATCTCGTTGGCAAGATAAATATTCAAGACTTGAGTATATGTTCAATGTCATAAATGCTCATGAGAAAGATGAAATTATCAAAAGTTTCAAAAGAGCAAAAAATCCTGAGGAACGAGAAAATATAGTGATGAGCTTAATTCAGCCATATTTCAGAATTAGAAAAGAGCAACTTCCAAAAAGATATGCTGTAAGATTTATGAACAAATCAAAAGTCCCGAGAACAAGCCGTTATTACTTTGAGGATACTTATACAAGTGAAAACGGAATGATTGTCGGAATAAAGGATTTGGATAGTAACAATCCTGATGATCCGATATTTATAATGATGTTTGATATAAACGGTATCTTGCAGCCAAATACCTGGGGAAAAGATATATATGGTGTGAATATCTATGAACATGGAATAGAACCTTTTGGGCAAGATATGTCTATGAAAGAGATTGAAATGGATTGTTCAATGTTCGGCACGGGACTTGGTTGTTCATATTATTATAAAATAGGCGGAGGCTTTAATGATTAAAAACGTGTGTGTATTTGCAAGTTCTAGTTCTAAAGTAGATGAAAGCTATTTTATTTCTGCTAAAAATTTAGGTCAAAAACTTGCAGAAAATAATTTTGATATAGTCTATGGCGGAAGTTCATTAGGGTTAATGTGGGCTTGTGCTGGTACAGCTAAAAGTTTCGGAAGTAAAATTTATGGCGTTATGCCTGAAAGACTATATAATATGGGTGTATCTACAGATGAATGCGTAGAATTGACAGTCACAGAATGTATGCGAACCAGAAAAGCTAAAATGGATGAAATATCTGATGCTGTAATTGCTTTGCCTGGAGGCTTTGGAACATTGGAAGAATTGTCTGAAATGATTGTCCAAAAGCAATTGGGGTATAATAACAAACCTGTTATTATTTTAAATACAAACGGTTTTTATGATAAATTAATTGAATTTTTTGATGTTATTATCAAACAAAATTTCGGTAAAGGTAATCACAGACAAATATATTTTGTAGCAGATACTACAGAGGATGCATTACAATATCTTATAAATTATAAACCTGACTTTACACCGATTACAAAAGATGATATTTACGTAAAATAGGTAAAAATATGCAATATGTAACCATAAAAAAAGAAGTAAAAAAAGAAAACGGAAAAGTTGTATATTTGGTTCCGGCTTTGACTTTAAAAAATTCACAAGGGGATACAAAACAAAAGATTGCGCATCCATTGGGAAATGATTATTTTGAATTTGAATCAGTAGAGGAAGCTATAAAATCAATAGAGCTTTCAGGTTTCAAATATATTTTGCCTGATGGAACAAAACCTCTTGATTTTAAAGAAAACATATCTAAAGAAAGTTTGACTTTCGAAGAAATGGTATATAATGCTTTGATTGAAAAAACAAAAGACATAAATTCTTCTGTTGTTTCAGCTGCGATTTCAGCACTTGGAGAGCTGTCTGATATAAAATTGCTTGATTTATTTATCGACAAAATGGGTGAAGATAATGAAGCAATAAGGACAAGCTCTATTAATGCTATTTTACCTTTCGGTAATTCTTCAGTCAAAAAATTATTGCAAGCTCTAAAAGATGAAAATTGGGTAAGACGAAATTCTGCATTAATTGCAATTCAGCGCATGATAGATTCTGAAAGCGTTAATGTAGAAAGGCTTTTTGAACCTTTGATAGAGATGCTAAAAGATGGAAATACGATAGTAAAGACTTCAGCAATAATTACGTTAGGTAAAGCCTATAAATTTTATAAAAAACAAAAAGACTCTGTCCGTTAGACAGAGTCTTTTAAATATGTTTTAATTCTAAATTAATATTTAAGCATTGATACAACTTTGCCACAATCTTGGAGTTTTTCTCTTCCGTTCAAATCGCATAATTCAATTAAAAATGCTATACCGATTAAATTTGCACCGGTTTTCTTAACCAATTTGCAAGCAGCTTCTGCCGTTCCACCTGTTGCAAGAAGGTCGTCAACAATTAATACATTAGCACCTTGAGGTAGAGCATCTTGGTGAATTTCAATTTTATCAGTGCCGTATTCCAAATCATATTCTTGAGAATAAGTAGCGGCAGGAAGTTTCTTAGGCTTTCTGATAGGTACAAAACCTGCATTCAATTTATAAGCCATTGGCATTCCAAAAATAAAACCTCTTGATTCTATACCTGCTATATAATCAATTTTTGTATCCTTAAATTGATCGCAAAGGTAATCAATCATAACTTTTAATGTTTCAGGCTCTTTCAAAGCTGTTGTAATATCACGAAAAATAATTCCCTCTTTCGGAAAGTCTTTAACATCTCTTATTTTGCTTTTTACTTCTGCAATAGTCTCTGTCATTTTATTTATATCTCCTTTTTAGTGTTATACCTTTTGTAATTTTTCTTCTTCAATATTTGCCTGTTCTTCTAATACAAGGCCGTGAGCTGTTTTGCCCCAATTCATATCCTTTTTGCAGAATAGAATTTTAAATGCTATGAATAATACAAGCGGGAACCATATAATAAATAAATATACGCTTGTCTGTAATGCTTCAAACATTGCATCCAATCTTGGTAAATTATCATATCTTCTGAGTGCGTATCTTGCAGCTAAGAAAAAGCCAAGCCCGATAAGAGCGCCTATAACTATTGATGAATATAGAGTCTGAGTAGGAGCGTCTTTTGCAAGAACTTTGAATAATCTTATCAAAATTTCCATAATAAACCATCCTGGCATGATAAATTCTGATACATAAGCTGTCATATCAAGACTTGCTCTCAGTGACATTTTTTTTGAGAATAAAACCTGATCAAAATATTCAAGATATCTTCTAATAGTTCCTTCAAGCCATCTTCTTCTTTGTCTGAATAATGGCCAAATGTAAATGATTCCTTCTTCATATACAATTGCATCAGCACAAAATCTGATATCCCATCCTTTTATGTGAAGTCTTGTGGACATATCCAAATCGTCAGTTATTGTATAATTATTCCAGCCTCCGATATCTTCTAGCGCTTCTCGTTTAATCAATTCACCGTTTCCTCGAAGTTCAACAGCCCCTTTTACAGAGTCTCTTGTAACTTGGAAATGTGTATCCATTGTATATTCATTGTTCTGACATCTAGTAAGTAAATTATAGTTTTTATTTCTTATTACTTTTCTTGCTTGTACCGCACCAACATCTTTAGGCTCAAGTTCAGGTACAATTTTTTTCAAGAAATCTTTATCAACTGTTGCATCAGCGTCAAATACAAGTATCGCTTCCCCTTTTGCAATTTTCATTGCATCATTTAATACTGCGGATTTGCCAGGAAAAGCATCTTTTTCTCTTATTAATGCAGTTACATTATCAAAATGCTCAGCTAATTTTTGAATTACATTTGCTGTATTATCGGAACTTCTATCATCAATCAGAATAACTTCAAAATGTTCATAATCTATATTCAAAATATTTGCTACAGTATGTTCAATAACTGATTCTTCGTTATGGCATGGAACCATTATTGATATAAAGGGTTTGTAATTTTCATTTATAACTTTAGGATGTTTTTGCAGCTGACGTTTTTTCAGCTTGTATGCCAAATTCATAAATAATACGTATATTGTCATTGCAGTACAAAGAAAAGCAAGTCCCCATATAGTATTGAAATAGCTTTGGAATATGTAAATAAAGATTCCAAGTCCGAAAATAATCAGAAATAAAACTATCCGTTCTTTCATAATAACCTCATAAAAAAGGATTTGTCCTTTTAAATTCTCTACTCCCTAGCTTAATTACATCCAATAGTATTGTATCAAAAAAACGATTTTGTGCACACAAATAGGCTTTTTAATGTAAAAATTCCTTAAAATACTTGCACATATTTGAATTTTAGCTATAATAGAGCATGTACAAAAAGTAAAGGAGTTTGATTATGAACAAATAAGAGTTAGTACAAGAAGTTGCAAAAAAAGCTAATGTTACACAAAAAGAAGCTGCTGAAGTAATCACAGCTTGGGTTGATACAATCCAAAAAACAGTTGCTAAAGGCAAAAAAGTTACATTAGTAGGTTTTGGTACTTTCGAAGCACGTAAAAGAGCTGCTAGAACTGGTAGAAACCCACAAACTGGTAAAGAATTAAAAATCCCTGCAAAAACAGTTCCTGCATTTTCAGCTGGTAAAAAATTCAAAACTGTTGTTAACGGAAAATAGTTTGATTTTTCAACAAAAATTTGGCGCTCATCCTCAGATGGGCGCCGTTTTTTATATAATTTTCATAACGAAATATTAGATTTTACTCTTGAATGATTTCTATAAGTTTTCTAAAGCAGCGATTTTCATTGTATTAAAATCAGGAGTTTTTCCAAACCAAATTTCTTGGGCGCTTATAGCTTGATAAATAAGCATATCAAGACCGTTAATTGTTCTAAGTCCGAGGTTTTCTGCTATTTTTAAAAGAATTGTTTTTTTCGGGTTGTATATAACATCATATACAACAGCACCTTCGCTCATTGTCTTTAGTACAGGCTCTTCAATAGGTGTCATATCGGCTGAACGTCCTTGCATACCTATTGGGGTTGTATTTACAAGCATTTGGTATTTAGAAAGATCTCTTACTTGATCAATTTGATATACATTAAAAGTAATTTGAGGAAATTTTCTTCTCATATATCCCATATAATCCATAGCATTTGGAATATTTCTTGTATATACACCGATTTCTGATACTCCGCAGTCTGAAAGTGCTAATACTGCAGCTCTGCTTGCACCTCCAGTACCTAAAAGTGCAACTGTTGCCCCTTTTAAATCAATGTCGTTTGGTATCGCTTTTTTAAATCCTGAAGCATCAGTATTATAACCTTTAAATGTTTTATCAGGATTGATTTTTACAGTATTTACGGCTCCTGCTATATCTGCGTATTTATCTACTTCCTGAACAAATAGAGAAATAGGAAGTTTTAAAGGGATAGTTACGTTGAAACCTGAGTAATTTTCGCGTTTGAAAAATTTTACTCTATCTACAAGATCTTCAGGATCGGTCTCAAGAATTTCATAACTTGCTTCGATACCAAGACTTTCAAAGCCCGCTTTGTGTATGAAAGCTGAAATTGAGTGTCCTAAGGGAAATCCTATAAGTCCGAATTTTTCCATATTTACCTCACTTTTTTATTCTTGAGTATCCTCTTGAGTTTCAACAACTTCTTTTTTATATCCGCAGGAACGATTTGAGCATTCGATAGTTGTCCCTTTTTTTAGTGTTTTCTTAACTAAAAGTGCTCCACAGTCAGGACAAGTCTCGCCTGTCGGTTCATTCCAAAGTACGTAATCGCAATCAGGATATTTGTCACACCCGAAAAATACTGTACCGCGTTTTGATTTTCTTTCAACAATTGTTCCCTTGCCGCATTTTGGACAAGTTACGCCTGTAGAGCGTCTGTACGGTTTTCTGAATTTACAAGTTTCATTGGTGCATTCCAAATATTTGCCGTAAGGTCCTTGTTTAAAGACCATATCAGCTCCGCATTTTTCACATTTTTCTTCGCATTTTTCTTGTTCTGTCGGCTCTGAACTTTGTAAATTTTCGGTTAATGCATTTATTGACATTACGGTTTTACACTCTGGATATCCTGAGCAGCCTAAGAATTGATTGCCTTGACGGCTTGTTCTTACAAGCATTGGCTTGCCGCAATTCGGGCATTTGATATTGCTTTCAATTTTTACTCGTTCTCCGTTTTGCATTGCAGTATTTACAACCTCTATAAACGGTCCGTAAAAATCTTCTAATACTTTGTTCCAAACAGCTTTTTTCTCAGCTATCAAGTCCAGTTTTGTCTCCATGCCTGCTGTAAATTTGTAATCCATTACATCAGTAAATTGAGCTACAAGCTGTTTGCATACAGTTCTTCCTAAAAGTGTCGGTGCAAGAGCTTTTTCAAGCTTTTCAACATAGCCTCTTGTTTGAATTTTTGTAATAATTGAGGCGTAAGTTGACGGACGTCCGATACCATATTCTTCAAGGGCTTTTACAAGAGTTGCTTCTGAGTATCTTGGAGGCGGCTGCGTAAAATGCTGTTTAGGTAATACTTTACGACACGTCAATTTGTCATCTTTTTCAAGATCCGGAATTTTTTCTTTCGGAGCTTCATCTTCTTCAGCTGTTTCATTATACAGTTTTAGGAAACCGTCAAAGGTTACTTTGCTTGTACTTGCGCGAAGCGTGTAATCTCCTGCTTCAATTTCAACTGATTTATTAGCAACTTGAGCATTTGTCATTTGTGATGACATAAATTTATTCCAAATGAGTTTATACAATCTGTATTGCTCGTTTGATAAATATTGTTTAATACTGTCAGGTGTTCTTTCTGGATATGAAGGACGAATAGCTTCGTGAGCGTCTTGAACGTTTTGTTTGCCTTTTGCATAGACATTTGGCGTTTCCGGATATTATTTTTCGCCGTAGTTTTTAAGAATAAAATCCTTAGCCATAGCCTGAGCATCATCTGAAATTCTGACACTATCTGTTCTCATATAAGTGATAAGACCGACTGCACCGTTTTCAAGCTCGATACCTTCATATAACTTTTGTGCAATTTGCATTGTTTTTTGTACGCCATAGCCGAGTTTTGAGCTGGCTTCTCGTTGAAGTGTTGAGGTAATAAATGGAGCTGTCGGTTTTCTTTGTGTGTTTTTATTTGTAATTTTTGAAACTTTATATTCGGTAGATTTATCTGAGAGAAAGTCTACTATTTTTTGAGCTTCTTCTTCGTTTTTAATTTCTACTTTTTTATCTTTGTATTTTGATAATTCAGCTTCAAATACCCCGCCTTCTTTTTCAAGTTCGGTATGGATTGACCAGTATTCGACAGGTACAAAAGCTTCGATTTCATCTTCCCTTTCGCAAATCATTCTAAGAGCGACAGATTGAACTCTACCTGCTGAAAGATGATAGTTACCGAGTCTTTTCCATAGTACAGGACTCAGTTTGTAGCCTACAAGTTTGTCAAGAATTTGACGTGTTTGTTGAGCTTTCACTTTATCCATATCAATACTTCTTGAGTGTTCTACGGCATACTTTACTGCCTTGGGTGTGATTTCGTTAAATTCTATTCTAAACACCTTATCTTCTGGCACATCCAAAACTTGTCTTACATGCCATGCTATCGCTTCTCCCTCTCGGTCAGGGTCGGATGCAAGATATACTTTATCACTTTTTTTTGCTAAGTCATTTAGTTTTGTGACGACTTTTTTCTTCTCAGGAATTATGACAAAAGATGGTGTAAATCCGTTATTTACATCAAATCCCAAAACATTTTGCGGTAAGTCTCTAATGTGTCCGAAACTTGCTTCTATTTGATAGCTGTCTCCGAGAATTTTTCTTATAGTTTTAGATTTTGCAGGAGACTCAACTATTACCAATGCTTTCTCTTTTTTATTTGAACTTTTTTTAGCAGAAGCTTCTGCTGTTGCTGTTTTTGCCATTTATATTATCATACCCTCTTATACCTGTCGCCGTTGACTTGTTCTATTATGCCCTTAAGCTCCATTGTTGTCAAGTTGATTAAAAGTGTGTCTATATCAAGTTTGGTGATTGCCATAATTTCATCTGTCCCTTTTTCTTCGATTTCAAGAGCATTTAAAATTTTTGTTTCTATATCATCTAAATTTGTCAAATCTATTTTTAATTGTTCAGCCGGTTTGATTTCCCAATTCAAAGCTTCAAGAATGTCTTCAGCTTTTGTAACAAGAGTTGCTCCGTTTTTAAGAAGTTTATAGATCCCTTCTGTATTTGGATTTGTAATAAGTCCCGGAATACACATCAATTCTCTGCCTTGATCTAGTGTCAGGTTTGCTGTAATTAGGGCGCCACTTTTTATTGAGGCTTCTGCAACAAGTGTTCCGTAGGAAAGGCCTGAGACAATTCTGTTACGTTGCGGGAAACGGAATTTTAAAGGTTCAAAGGTCGGAAAATATTCTGTAAAAATTGCTCCGTTTCCGTTTTCGATTTTTCTATACAATTCTTTGTTTGCTGCTGGATATATGTAGTCAAATCCGCTTGCAATTACTCCGATTGTTTTTAGATTATTTTCTAAAGCTGCAAGATGTGCTGCTGTATCAATACCTGAGGCAAGTCCTGAGACGATACAAATATCAGTATCTTTAAGACCTGCTAGGATTAGATTAAGTGCGTCTTTTGCATATTTGCTAGTTTTTCGAGAGCCGACAACCGCAAGTGTTTTTTCAAAATTAATAAGTGACAAGTCCCCCTTATAATAAAGAACTGCCGGAGGATTATCAATATTTTTAAGCATTTCAGGATAATTTTCGGAGTCAAAAGTCAGATATTTTATATTTTTGTCTGTAACTTTTGATATTATTTTATCAGAATCAGTCTTATCACGTAGTTTCAAAAAGTTTTCTGCTTTTTTTATGCTTAATCCTTCAATATTCTTAAGTTCATCAGAAGTTGCATTGAAAGCTTTTTCAATGTCATTGAAATAATTGAAAAGTTTTAGTATAAAACAGCTGTCGATTTGTTCTATTGAAGAAAACGCTATCCAGTATTTATCTTTCATTTTCCTGTTTCTTTTTAATTCTTTCGATAAGTTTTTTGATATTTTCTTTTTCGTCATCAGGAATATTCAATTCCAAATAGGATTCAAAATATTCTATTGCATCGTCAAAATCTCCTCTTGCCATAAACAATATTGCTGCTTTTTTGTAAGCAGGATGGAAAGAATCGTTAAATGCAATTGCTTTTAAAAAGTTTGATAATGCTTTATCAACTTCGTCATTTGCTTCATAAGCCTGTCCAAGATAATAATAAATCCATTCATTGTTATCTTTAAATTCAAGTACATTTTCAAAATTTTCAGCAGCCAGTGCATAATTTCCCAATTCAAAATGTACTTTTCCTAAATCATAATAAGCGTCATAATTTTCAGGCTGTTTTTCAAGTATTTTTTCCAATTCGTCAATCGCAAGATCAAGTCTGGCATCTTCCATATAAAACCTTGCAAGATAATGAGCAAGCACCATTTCATCAGGCATCTCATAAATCCCTTGAGATAATAGTTGAATACCGCTGTCAAAATCTTTAGCTTTGTAATATAAATCTGCAAGATTTACATAGATTTGCGGAAGTTTCGGATTAAGTTTTATTGCTTTTAAAAAATTGTCTTCGGCTTTTTCAAAATTGCCCAAATTATAATAACAAAGTCCCATATTGTTATGGATTTCAGCAGATTCTTCACCTTTTTCAACTATTGAGCTGAATAAATCCAATGCGCGTTCATAATCTTTCTTTTTAAATGCTTCTAATGCTTCATTAATTTTTGTCATACTTCCACCTACAATCCGAGACTCATATCATCATCACTATTTCCGCCGCCATCACCGATGTTTTTAATTACTGTTCTTGTATTTCCTTCTGCATGAAAATCTTTCGGGTTAAGTATCATTCTGATTTTATCTGCATAAATTGTTCTCATACCTTGTGATATGCTAGATCTGCCAACAAAATAAACTTCATTTGGCTTTTTGGTTACTTTATCAGGGTATAATGAGATCTTAGGTCCCTGTGCAAAATAGTCTTGGTACCAAACTCTTACGTTGCCGCTTGCATTAAAGGTATTCGCTTCTTGAGAATATTCTTGTCTCAAAGCTTTAAGAGTTAAAACTTCGCCATTGTCCATTGTCGCATTTGATGTTGTATTACCAGTAGCGGTCAGAATTTTTGTGCCAGCATCATAGAAAAATTTGTCAGCAAAAGCTTCGTTATTTTTTTCTTTTACTCTAGCATTTCCGATAAGCTCAAGATTTTGTAAATCACCGTTTTTCGCTGTTTTTATAACGGCTTTATTTGAAAAAGTTTCCAATTCATTATACATAATCGTAACAGCCCCTGTTGCCGTCATTACGCCTGTTTTTGTATCATATTCCTGAACATCTGCGTTAATTACAACAATAGGTTTTTTACCTTCAAATACAATGGATTGAGAGTCGCCTTCAGCTCTTACTACTTTTGTAATCAGTGATAACTTTAAAATGTTTGCTTTAACTTCTCTTTTTTTATTTTTCTTTGTTTCATAAGCGTATGGTTTGTCATAGAAAGTTGCGGTATCAAGCTTTTGATCTTTCGTCATGTTTACATCAGCCTTTTGTCCTTCAACTCTAAGATCGCCTACTGATACTTTTACATCTCCGTTGAATTTTATTTTGCTGTCGCCTTCGTTAAAAGTTTGAGTCTTTGATTCTATTACCAAATCAGCAGCTTGAACTCCTAATCCTGCAAATATTAATATTAATGTTATAGCTGTTAATATCTTTTTCATTTTTTCTCCTTGGAATCATAAATTTTAGAGACTGCATGTCCTATAATTTTGAAAGATGAGTAATCAGGACTTATTTCTACTTCATCTGCTGTCGCATAAAATTCATCGTTTCTTCTTATTACAACATTTCCTCTGGCTTTTACCGGATTTTGAGAACCCGCCCAGACAAGTCGGTTTGCAAAAAGGCTTGTGCCGTCTTTTATCACAATTTTAGTTTTTTCGTATAAAATAATTTCATTTTTCTTTGAGTTATAAGTCCCATGTGTAGATTCAAAACTCATAGAGACTTCATTGTTATTATCGTAGAAATTACCTATGACATTATTTAGCATGGCAACTTCGTTTGTGCTGTCGTAGCTCCCTGTTTCGCCGTAAATTTCCCAGTATTTTTCTGCTTCTTTTGTCTCTGTCAAAATAAGCCCGTTAATCATGGCCTCTTGTTTGTCTTCACCTGTTGCAAGCTGACTTCTGTTGAAGTTGTGCGTTATTACTCCAGCTGATACAAAAGCCCAAACCAAAATTCCGATAACTGTCAGTAAAGCAAGTATATATGCTTTTCGTTTTCTGCTTAAATTTTTCCAGTTCATACTTAAAATGTTATCATAAATTATTTTTTTTAGACAAAAAGAAATTAAATATCTTAATATTTTAAACATTTTTATACTTTTGTACTATACTCTAAATATAGTAGGGATATTGTATAAACAGAAATGAGGTTTTTATGGCATTGAGATATGACGCCGGAGAGGTTCTTACAGCAATGGTTACGCCAATGGATTCTAATAGGCGTATTGACTATAACAAAGCGGAAGAATTGGCTAAATATTTAATTAATAATGGGAGTGAAGCTGTTTTGGTTGCTGGAACAACCGGAGAAAGTCCGACTCTTACGCACGAAGAAGAATTGGAGCTTTTGGGTACGATTAAAAGAGCTGTTGCAAACAAAGCAAAAGTTATATTCGGTGCCGGTTCAAATTCAACAGAGACTGCAGTAAAAATGACTAAACTTGCTCATAAAGAAGAAGTTGATGCAATTTTATCAGTTGTTCCTTATTACAACAAACCTTCTCAAAAGGGTATGATTGAGCATTTTTCAGCAGTTGCTGAGGCTTCAGATTTACCGATAATTTTATATAATATACCGTCAAGAACAGGTGTTAATATGCTCCCTGAAACGGTTGCTTATTTAGCTGAAAAATATAAAAATATTGTTGCGTTAAAACAAAGTTCTCCTGATATGGATGCAATTTCTGAGTTAAAACTTCAATGTCCTTCAGATTTTGCAATTTATTCAGGTGATGATAGTTTGACACTTCCTATGCTTTCTTTAGGGGTGCATGGTGTAATATCAGTTGCATCACATATTTTTGGAGTTGAATTAAAGTCTATGATTAGAAACTTCAAGACAGGTGAGGTACAAGCAGCAAAAAATATGCATAAAGTTCTATATACGATATAAAAAAAATTATTTATGGCACCAAATCCGGTTCCTGTGAAAGCTGCATTAGCTCATTTAGGACTTATAGAAGATTATGTAAGACGTCCGCTTGTTGAGTTGGATGAAGTACAAAAAGCTCAATTATTCAAAGTTTTGGAGGATGTAAAATCAGAATTAGCCGATTAGGGCTTTGAATAACTTTTATTTTTTGAAATATGATATGAAATATAAGAGACATTAAAGAGGAATAAAAAAGTGAAAAACAAAATTATTATGT
>CALVAU010000047.1 GCA_944325615.1 Candidatus Gastranaerophilales bacterium
GAAAAAGATTCAACAATTTTCAAAAACCCTGATTTGAATTTCATTTTAGGACTTATGAATACTCAAATCAAAGATTTGAAAAAATACGCCATATCAAATGGATTGATTAAAGAAGAAAAAAAGGAATTTTTCTTAACCGAAAAAGGGAAAATTTATTTGAAAGAACATCCAATTCAATCCTGGTGCTGTAAGGAATTTCCGAAACGTCCTGAGATAAATCTTGAATATCTAAAACTTGATAAAATGCCTCCAACACTTACTAAAGCTATCAGATGTCTTGCAAGACACCTGCTCGAAGAAGAAGAATTGAAAGAAAATTCAACAGAATCTTATCTGATGAAAGAGTTGTTGTCTGAAAACTCTAAATGCAAAATTTTGAAAGATGAAATTGAAAAGTTTATTTTATGCGGGAAAAAAGTTAAGTTGACAGATTTGTTTGAAAAATTTACTAATTATGGACTTACAAAGTCTATCATTGGAATTTTATTGCTTGATATACTTGCAAAAAACAAAGACATTCTCGCAATTTACGAAAAGCTGCAATTCCAATTAAAACTTAATCAGCTCATGTTTGACAGAATGATTTTCTGCCCTCAAAACTTTGAAATTCAAAAAACAATTATAGAAGATTTGCCGATTTTAGAAGATATTTCGCTGATTTTATCGGACAAACCAACTAAAAATATATTAGATATTACAAAAGCTCTAATATATTTCATTCGTGATTTGGAAAAATACACTCTGCATACAGAAAGACTCTCTAAAAAGACTTTGAGATTCAGAAATGTAATTATGAACGCTAAAGATCCGATAAGCCTTTTTAACCGAGATATCCCTAAAGTTCTTGCAGGAAAAATGCTCTTTGAATGCGATAGTGAATTTTTGAAAAATTATCAGGAAGCTGTTGATGAGTTGAAAAATGCAACTAAAAATATGGTAGATGAAATCAATACTTTCTTTTTTGAAAGTTTTAAAAGTAAAACGAGGGCTGAATTAGCTCAACGTTTTAAAGCGATTGAAGAATTTATCGGCGAAAAAGAGCTTAGAATTTTATTCAATAATGTTATTGAAAAAGATGCCGATGATATTTTGTGGATTAATAGAATTGCGACATTTATAAACAAATCAAGAGTTCCAAAAGACTGGAATGATAAAGATGTCGCTGATTTCAAAGTGAAAGTTAAAGACTCGGCACTAAGACTTTATACCTTAGAAGCTACAGTAGGCACAACTAATATCGGATATAGCAAGGGTTTTGAGAAATTGCTCACTCAAATTTTATCGCTTACAAAACCCGAACAAAATGTTATTTTAAGAAAAATCGTTAATTGCTGATTACCAAGAGCCTCTTAGGCTCTTGGTTGCTTTGCAAACCCATTAAAAATTTCCAATAAAAATAGCAAGGGAGAGATTCGAACTCTCGACCTCACGGGTATGAGCCGTGCGCTCTCACCAACTGAGCTACCTTGCCACAATTCTTTAACTTTATTCAATTTTCACTGGCTCAGTCGCTTAGAGCTTTGCTCTCAGAATTTATTTACTTGCTCGCTTCGCTCACGAGAGCTACTTTGCCAAACCTGTCAATCAATTCAATTGACAGGTTTTATTTTCGCATAAAGAATTTTAAATTTCAAGTATTTTATTTTAAAATCCATTTATTAACATATTTTATTAGGTTTATTAGGTTTTTTGATTTATAATATTAAAAAAAATCTTACGGATTAAATATTATGATTAAAGATCTTACAAAGGGAGCTCCATTAAAGTTAATACTTTTATTTTCTGTTCCGTTGTTAATAGGAAACATTTTTCAACAGCTCTATAACCTCGCAGATATTGTAATTGTCGGAAGAACACTCGGGGTAAAAGCACTTGCATCTGTTGGTGCAGTTGCGCCTTTATTCTTTTTAATCATGTTCGCAATCGCAGGTATGACAAACGGTTTTGCTATTATTACAGGACAAAAATTCGGTGAAGGAGATATTCAAGGTATCAAAAGATCTTATGCAATATCGATAATCCTGAGTTCTATTTTTACCGTAATCTTTTCTCTGCTTTGTGCGGTTTTGATGAAACCGATTTTATTTATGATGAATGTTCCGCAAGAAATCTTTAATGATGCCTATGCATATATCCAAATTTGTGTCTTGGGACTTATCACAGCAAATTTTTATAACCTTTTGGCAAGTGTTTTAAGGGCTTTAGGAGACAGCAAAACTCCTTTATATTTTCTTATCCTCTCATCTATTTTGAATATATTTTTGGCACTACTTTTGATCTTGAAATTTCATCTGGGAGTACCAGGCTCTGCAATAGCTGTCGTACTCTCTCAAGGGTTTTCGGTAATACTTTGTCTTTTGTATATCAAAAAACGTTTCCCAATATTACATCTTCGTAAATCAGACTGGATTTTTAAAAAAGAAGAAAGAGAAAAAGATTTTAAATTTATTTATGAACACTTGAAAGTTGGATTCCCGATGGCAATGCAATTTTCTGTTTTGGGAATAAGTGTTTTGATAATTCAAAGTGTATGCAATACCTTTGGATCAGATATTATTGCAGCCTTCACCGCAGCTTTAAGAATTGAACAAATCGCCACAATGCCTATGATTTCATTCGGTGTTGCACTATCAGCTTTTGTTGCGCAAAACTATGGAGCAAGAAATATAAGCAGAGTCAGATATAGCGTAATCAAAACCTCTATAATCAATTTATGCTTAAGCCTTGTTATGGCTTTTGTAATGAGATATTGGGGCACAAATATTGTCGGTATTTTTATCGGAAATGACAAAACTGCAGTTATCAAAATTGCACACGATTATCTTTGGATAAGTACAATATTCTATTTCTTCTTAGGACAAATCTTTATTTTCAGAAACGCACTACAAGGTATGGGAAAACCACTCATTCCTTTGACATCTTCTTTTGCAGAACTTATGATAAGATCTTTTGCTGCAGTATATTTAGCTGTCAAATTCGGATACTACGGAGTTTTTTACGCAGGTCCGATTGCATGGGTTACTGCATCCATTGTCGTATCGGTCGGCTACTTTATCAATATTAAAAAAATTATTTTTGAGCGAAAATTCAGATTGACAGAAAAGTCCATGAAGGGATAAAATATATAACACAAGGTCAAAGGTGTTAATGAAAAAGGAGAGAATTATGTCAACATTTATTGAAGATATCGTAGCTCGTCAAATTCTTGATTCTCGAGGCAATCCGACAATTGAAGTCGATGTAAAATTGTCAGGCGGAATTATCGGACGTGCAGCTGTACCGTCAGGAGCTTCCACTGGAATTTTTGAAGCACATGAACTAAGAGACGGCGATAAACATATTTATTGCGGAAAAAGTGTGATGAAAGCCGTAAACAATGTAAACAACATCATTGCACCCGAACTTATCGGTGAAAAAGCAACTCACCAAAAAGAAATAGATACTTTTATGATAGATATGGACGGCACTGAAAATAAATCCAAACTCGGTGCAAATGCTATTTTAGGTGTATCTCTAGCTTGTGCAAAAGCAGCTTCAAAAGCTTATGATATGGCATTATACAGATATCTAGGCGGAATAAATGCACTTACACTCCCCGTACCGATGATGAATATTCTAAACGGCGGAGCACACGCTGATAATAATATCGATTTTCAAGAATTTATGATTGCTCCTGTAGGTGCCGAAAGTTTCCACCACGCAATCCAAATAGGAGCGGAAGTTTTCCATACTCTAAAATCAATTCTTAAATCAAAAGGACTTGCAACATCCGTAGGCGATGAAGGCGGTTTTGCTCCAAACCTTAATTCAAATTCAGAAGGTGTTGAAGTAATTATTGAAGCAATCCAAAAAGCCGGCTATACAACAGATCAAGTAAAAATTTGTCTTGATGTTGCTTCAAGCGAGTTCTATGAAAACGGAATTTACAAATTAAAAGGTGAAAATAAAGAATTAAACAGTTCTGAAATGGCAGGATTTTTGAAAGAATGGTGTGAAAAATATCCGATTATATCAATAGAAGACGGTATGGCAGAACAGGATTGGGACGGATGGGAATTATTAACCCGCGAAATCGGTTCAAAATGCCAACTTGTAGGTGATGATTTGTTCGTAACCAACACTCGCCGTCTTGCTGAAGGTATAAGAAGACATGTAGCTAATTCAATTCTTATCAAAGTAAACCAAATCGGTACATTATCAGAAACTTTAGATGCAATCTCAATGGCACATGCTGCGGGATATACTTCTATAATATCTCACAGATCCGGAGAGACAGAAGATTCATTTATTGCAGATTTGGCAGTAGCTGTAAACAGTGGTCAAATCAAGACCGGTTCAATGTCCCGTTCAGATAGAATTGCCAAGTATAACCAGCTTTTAAGAATTGAGCAAAAACTCGGTTCCGCTGCAAAATATTTGGGCTTAAAAGCATTTAAAAAAAAAAAAAGATAAACCGACAAAATAAATCTTTTACAAATAAAAAAGCGAACGATATACGTTCGCTTTTTTTATAGAAATACCGCAATAAGTACACAAATTGCGGCGAATTCCTTTCCAAAATAAGAATATGTTACTAACTAATCTGAAGATTTTTTATATCTGTAACTCAACATGCTATATGAGCCTCCAACATCAGATGAACTGTCATCCCCATAGAATGTTGACATATTAGTAGCAAATTGATGTCTGAATTCATCCATTTTTTCCTGTTTTGAACTGTTTACATCAAATGCTGCAATTTCTGAACTTGTTATTCTTCCATCACCGTTTGTATCCATATCTTCAAAATGTTCAAGAATATTATTTATTGTAGATGTTGATAATCCGCTGTTACCTGAAAGCGCAAGCTGTGTAAACTCTTCTTTTGTCAAACCTTGAGTTGACATTGTGTTTGTCAATCTTGACATTTCATCAGCAGTTATCGTTCCATCACCATTTTTGTCAATAGATCCGAAATTGTTTTGAAGATATGAAGCAAATGAATTATTTACTATATTTGCATTTGCAGTTTTCCCTTGCGCATCTAAAATATTTTCAAGCGTAACACCATCTTCATATTGATTTGCAAGAACATTATATGTATTGGTCAAACCTGCATATATTCCTGATAAAGCTCCGTAATTTGCCATATTTTAGCCCTCTACTTTACTACTTGAATAGAATTGACGGCAATCCGTCATGATTATTCTAATGATTTTTTGATTTTCGTCAACCCCATGAATATTGATTGTGTAAAAAAATGTTACAAACAAATCCAAAACCTTAAAGATTATCCCAAATCATTCCGACAAAGCTTTTGTAATCAGATAATCATAAGGAGTGTGTAAAAATGGACGAAAAAAAAGTTCTCGATATGGAAGATTTAATGATTGATTATGGAGAAATGACAAGTTTTGATTTTAATTCTTTGAGTTTCAAAGAAATGCAAGATTTGCAAAATATTACAGGAACAGACTATGCAGAACAAGCTATTCCTTTTAAATACGGCAAATTCGATTTGGTAGATTTATTCCATTCATTCATTTCACAAAAAGACTAATTACATTTTTATTAAAAAATTAGAGGATATGTATTATGGATATGAAAGAAATCTTTGAGCAAGGATGTTTTTCTCCCGGATGGGCAGAAGTGGAAGAAAAAGAGGTATATGTGCCTCAACGAAAAGATTTAACAACACTTTTGGCAGAATTAGAAGATATAAAAAATACAATCGATGATATTAGAGCACGTCAATGGCATTTAGCAAAATTAATGAAATTTCACAACGAAGGTCTATCCCCCCAATAAGAAAGACTGCCGGACTGAATAGCAGCCCTTCTCTTTAACAAGAGAAGGGCTTG
>CALVAU010000048.1 GCA_944325615.1 Candidatus Gastranaerophilales bacterium
TAATTCCTCGTGTGTAGAAGGTTAGTGTGTAGTAGGTAGTGTAAATAGTAAGTGTGTTTTTATATATCTCGTGTTTATTTAATTCGTTATTGCTTACATATTAATAAAGTATTTTCAAAGTATATAATTGCTATATCACTTTAATTTTGTTACATAACTTTACAATACAAGCAAGATATATAAAATACTAACTTTTCTCTTATTTTTTTTGAAAAATCCTCCCTTAATTTTCCTCAAAGTCTGGTTTTGTAAAATAAATATTGTCCCTTAATTTAATAATACCCATTTTTAGAAAAATAATCACACTTTTATAAAAAAGCCTTAATTGCCTATCTTTACTTAATCTTAATATGAAAAGTATTGACCTTTTAAAAAAAAAGTATTCTAATAAAAAAGTAATTTATTTTTGGAGGATACACATGAAAGAATTTAGCCACACACGTTTAGACAACAGACAATTCACAGAAGAAGACATCAAAGGCTTTATCAAAGATTACAATATCAAGTTTATAAAGCTGCAATTCGTTGACATAAACGGACAGGTTAAGAATATGTCAATTCCTTCTGAGCATATTAGTAAAATTTTAGCAAATGAGATTATGCTTGACGGATCTTCAATAAAAGGTTTCAGAAGTATTGAAACATCAGATATGTTCTTCTACCCTGACAAAAACTCTTTCCAAATTCTTCCTTGGAGAGGAAAAGACGGAGTTAATGCAGCAAGATTAATTTGTGATATCCATAATGCTGACGGCACACCTTTTGAAGGATGCCCAAGATGTAACTTAAAAAGAGTTATGGCAGAAGCAGAAAAAATGGGATTTTCAATGAATATTGGTCCTGAAGCTGAATTTTTCTTATTTGCAAAAGATAAAGACGGAAAAGTAACTACAACAACTCAAGATAAAGCAGGTTACTACGACGTAGGACCAGAAGATCTTGGAGAAGATGTAAGATCTGATATTGTACTCACACTACAAGAAATGGGCTTTGACATTGAAGCTTCGCATCACGAAGTAGCTGACGGTCAACATGAAGTTGATTTCAGATACGCAGATATCCTAACAGCCGCAGATAACGTTGCAACATTTAAAATTGCAGTAAAAGCTATTGCTGCAAGACATAACTTGCATGCAACTTTTATGCCTAAACCGATTTACGGAATTAACGGATCTGGTATGCACTGCAATATTTCGCTATTCAAAGACGGAAAGAACGCTTTTTATGATGAAAAAGCAGAATATCAGCTATCAGATGTTGCAAAATATTCAATAGGCGGTCTATTAAAGCATGTTAAAGGAATTACAGCACTGCTAAACCCGACAGTAAACAGTTTCAAAAGACTAGTACCAGGGTATGAAGCTCCTGTATATCTGGCATGGTCACTAGCTAACAGAAGTGCTCTTTTAAGAGTCCCTGCAAAAAGAGGTAACGCTACAAGAGTTGAATTAAGATCACCAGATCCGGCTTGTAACCCATATTTGGCTTTTGCGACTATTTTACAAGCTTGTCTTGACGGTGTAAGAAACAAAATTGATCCGCCAGCTCCTGTAGAAAGCAATATTTATAAATTAACAACTAAAGAACGTAAAAAACAAAGAATTGACGCACTTCCTGGCAGTTTAGCTGAAGCTCTGGAAAATGTTGACAAGTCACTTGTTGCAAGGGCTGCTCTTGGAGATCACATATTCAACGAATTTGTTTCAGCAAAACAAAAAGAATGGGATTCATTCAGAACTTACGTTTCTCAATGGGAAATTGATAAATATCTTGAAAGATACTAAAAATCAAAAATTATACTAAAGAGTCCGTTGATTAATCAACGGACTCTTTAGTTATTTAAACTTTATTAATTAGCTACCATCCAGTTTCTTTTATCGTTTTAGCTTTTGCTATAGCTGATGATACAGTTGGATTTACGACGATAAATTCTTTCTTTTTAGGGTGAACAAAACATATTCTTCTATCGCATTGCTTACAAAAGAAACTTGTAACTTCAGTTTCACCACAAACAGTTCTTTTATCTTTAAGATCATATCTAAGTCTGAAAACAGCAAAATCATTTCTTAAATCTTTTTCCTTTATAGCAGCTTGCAAGTCTTCTGCTAACTTGTCTGTAGAACTGCTGTTTTGACCAACAATATACATTACCTTAAATTTTGATCTAAACATACCGTATGTAGGATCTTGACTATTTAAAGCTTTTACAACATTTATAGGTATTGTTTTAGCATCTTTTATAGATCCAGGTAACATAGCATCAGGATCTACAGCAGGTTCTTCTGGTTCCTGAGGGATGTTTGCAATTTCTTCAGTCTCAACTTTTTTCTGCCCGCCATTCTTTAAATCTTGGAACAGTCTTCCTTGTTGCCAGTACTCAGGATTAGCTTTATAAGCAAGAAACCCTATAATTACCACAACAATTAAAGGTAAAATACTACCTTTCTTTTTTTTTTTTTTTCTCGCACTCTTCTTTGTTGCCATAAAACCTCCAGTTTTATAAGTTTCACATAAATATATAACTAAATCTCATATAATTTGTCAATAAACTCTTTGATTGAATAATTGTTCTGCAATACAAAAAACGATTTAGCTGTTTTTACTTTAACATAATCTAAATTTTTACCGTCAAGAAAATCTTCGCTATATTGCCTTAGCATAACTGAAGGTATTACAACCTCATGAGCATCTGAAGCTTTTATTGCATTAATCAAATCGTCAGACGTTATTAATCCAGCAACAGTTATGTTTCTGCCCCAGTAATTTGACTTTACGGGTATCACATCAATTGAAAGATTTTTAACCTTTTTAACTAAATCTTTAGCTATTGGAGCTATCGCATCGAAAGCGGCATAAGATACTGCAAATACAAACTTTTTAGGTTTGGAAATACTTTTTGGCAAAACTTGAGATTTGTAATCATCCATTAAAAGTCTTAAAGCTCCAACCCCGTCTTCTAGCTGCGAAAAGTTCCCGTAATATTTGGCAGGCGGAATTTTTTCACCTGCAAGCAGGAAGAACTCATCAGAAAGACAAACTCTTTTATACTTTGACGCTATTTTTATTGTTTCTTTCGCAATTTTTTCATCAACCTGTCTCAAATTTTCTTTTCTAAATTGAGTAACTCCAACAGGCACAATTGCTGTTGATAGAACTGTATTTTTCAAACTAGCTAAATCTGAAAGAGTTCTATCCAATTCTTCTCCGTCATTATATCCAGGACATAAAACTATTTGAGCATGGAAAGGAATTTTATTTTTCCTAAACCACTCCAAGTTTTCCATAATTTTTGAAGCATTCGGATTCCTGAGCATTTTCACTCTCAATTCAGGATTTGTTGTATGAACTGATACATAAAAAGGTCCTAAATGCATTCTTTTTATACGTTCTTTATCTTCCTCTTTCAAGTTCGTAAGAGTAATATATGTCCCTTGCAAATAAGATAATCTGTAATCATCATCTTTTATATATAAAGTATCTCTCAAACCTTTAGGCTGTTGATCTACAAAGCAGAAAATACATTTATTAAGACAAGGCTTTACTCTGTCAAAGACTGCACTTTCAAAGACTATACCTAAATCTTCATCAAAATCTTTTTCAATTTCGATTTCTTCGATCTCTCCAGAGGCCTTCTTAACTTCAATAGTAATAAGTTCAGACTTACATAAAAAATTATAATCAATCATATCAAGCATTTTTGTGCCATCGATTGATAAAATTTCATCTT
Source organism: Candidatus Gastranaerophilales bacterium (assembly GCA_944325615.1). GTDB lineage: Bacteria > Cyanobacteriota > Vampirovibrionia > Gastranaerophilales > Gastranaerophilaceae > Scatenecus. The sequence goes on from CALVAU010000048.1 coordinate 3,728, forward strand.
GCGGATTAATTTCTAATTCTTCTGCTATAGAATCTTTTAAAACTTTATTTACTATTGCCGGCATTATCTTTTTCAAATCCTTCTATAATCGTAATCAAATTTGCATACTCACAAATTACGTTATCTAATACAATCTTTTGATAAAAAGACAGCTTGTTATACTCATCATTCAAAATATTTTCAGCGTCGATTTTAAACTTTAACGCCAAAGTCCTTAAAGAAATAAACAAATCTTTTTTTTCATCACTATCGAGCTGCTCAGCACAAGAAAGTTTAACTCTTGAATTTGAAAGGAACTGCAGCGGATTATCGCTCAAATCTTCCAAAAGCAATTCTTTCAATGCTTTCTGCCCGCTTTTGGTAATTGAGTAAAACACAGATAATTTACCGCCTTCAGACATTATTTTACGGGTATTGATTGCACCTGCAGCTTCCAATCTTCTCAATGCAGGCTTTATTGCACCAAAACTCGGAGATGTATATGGCGCAAACTCATTTTCAATTGACTTATGAATAGCATACATAGTCAATTCTCTTTTAGTCAAAACATATAAAATTAACAACTCAATCATAAACTTAGAATAGCATAAAACTCACCTAAATGGAAGTTTTTAAACAAATTGACTTTCAAGATAACTTTTAGTTATAATAAGACAATGGGAGCCTTTCAAAAATACTTAAAACAGTCTGCAACATACAAAATTTTATCGGGAATCGGGCTATTATTAGAAGATTTCTTAGATACAATCGGTAAAATTACAATTAAAGGATTACAGTTTATCGCTGCAGTTTTAAGAGCCAGAATCGATAAAAAAGAGCTGATTGAGCAATGCAACCGATTTGGAGTAAGTTCTTTACCGATAACACTTTCTATTGTCGGTATGACATCTATTATCGTTGCTTCTCAGGTTGCTAATGAAATGGTAAAACAGGGCGGAGGCCATTTTGTCGGACTTTTGATGACAATACTTATCGTTCGTGAAGTCGGAGCAATTATGTCAGGGTTTGCAATAATATCTATGATAGGCTCTTCATTTGCTTCAGAACTTGCAACAATGAGAGTAACAGAACAAATCGATGCGATAAAAGTTTTGAAAGTAAATCCTGTTGAATATCTTTTTGTACCTAGAATTCTTGCAGGTATTCTTATGATGCCAATTATAGTTATCATCGCATCAGTAATAGGGGTTCTTACAGGAGCCGTTACAACAGCAATGACTACTGATTTAGGCTATCGCGCATACTTTGATTCTGCATGGCTCGGTGTATATATGAAAGATTTAGGTGTAAGCCTATTAAAATCAATAGTATTTGGAGGCACAATCGCTCTTATCAGCTGTGTTTGCGGATATTACGCATCAGGCGGTGCTAAAGGTGTTGGTATCGCAACGACAAAAGCTGTTGTTTGGTCTTTTGTCGCTATTGTAATTTGGGATATGATATTTGCAATCATATTCTTCTTTTGATTAACGTAAGGAAATAAAATGAGTATTGAAGTAAAAAATCTTGTAAAAACATTCGGAGAAAATACTGTAATTGATAATGTTTCATTCAAAGTAAACGACAGTGAAACACTTGCTGTTGTCGGATTTAGCGGATCAGGTAAAAGTACAATATTAAAACTTATTTGCGGACTCCTAACTCCTGACAGCGGAGAAATTATAACCTCAGAAGGGGATATTGCAATGGTATTTCAATATTCGGCACTTTTTGACTCTTTAAACGTTGCTGATAATATAGCGTTTGCACTCAGAGAAAGAAAAGATTTAAGAAAAAAATACAAAGAACAAGACCTCAAAGAAATCGTAAAACAAAAGCTTGAGTTAGTCGGTCTTAAAGGAATTGAAGATAAATTTCCATCTGAATTATCAGGCGGTATGCAAAAACGAGTAAGCTTTGCAAGGGCAATCGTAACGGAACCTAAATCAATTTTATATGATGAGCCGACATCCGGTCTTGACCCGATTTCATCCACATTGATTGAAGATTATATAGTCAGACTGAAAGAAGAAACAAAAGCTGCCTCAATTGTTGTAACTCACCAGATGTCAACAATTACAAGAACAGCAGACAGAGTAATAATGCTATATGACGG
>CALVAU010000049.1 GCA_944325615.1 Candidatus Gastranaerophilales bacterium
AAGTCTTTTTGCCTGTTCTATAAATTCTTCTCTTATATCTACCATTTATTTCTCTCCTTTGTCATTTATTGTACCAAAAACAAAAGAAGATAAATAAGAAAATATACAAATATTAAGGAAGGCACCGAAAGCTTTCGGTGCCTAAAAATTTTATTTTGTAAGTTCAATATAATCTTTTGTCTCAAAAAATCTGTCCAGTTGTTCGGTCGTGAACCCAAGCATTGTTCCCACTTGCTCTATATAGGGATTTCCTCTGTAAAAATTGTTTGCATTCAATTCTATTTTAAGAGCTTTGATGTCAATAGATGAGGGATTGCCAGATTCACTTAAAGTTTTTTGTTCAACAATTTTTATGAGATCTTCAAAATCCATTCCTTTTACTTTATAAATAGCTCGTTCTACATCAGCAGCGGTGAGAGATAATTGATTTAGTCGTTCTCTTTCTTTTTGAGCAAGTTCAGCTTCATAATTCGGATTAATTATTACGTTGCCGTTTTCGTCTAAAATTTCATTAGCTTCAAGAGCATATATTGTATCTTCAGTTTCTACAATAAGTCTTTTCTTTTTGTGGTTATGTTCTACAACAAAATCAGCATATTGTTTGTTTGTGTATGGCTTTTCTAATTTGTAACTCATATTTTCTCCTTTCTAATATCCGCAAGCACGCCAAAAAGCACCATGTAAACCTATTGTTCTATGTATTGTAAAATTGGTTTTTGTAATGTTTGGATCTATTTGTGCACCGAAATCGTTGTATGCTTTAATATATTTTCCAGATAACAGAATGTTACAAAACGTGGTGTTAAATGTTTTAGGAAATGTTACAATATCAGGTTCGGTTGCAAGTGTAGTGAAACCTCCTTGTTCTATCCATCCGTCAGACCATACCCTATACCAAGCAGTATCTGAAATATAGTTTTCTATAACAACCGCAGGTCTAGTGCTTGAGGCAGTTGCTTCGTTTGTGGCATTGTCAGATGCCCAGTGTTTTGATAAATAACTTGTTGTGACGATTTTGTCAGATTCATCCGAGTAATCTTCTGTATAAGTAGGACAAGTTGCATAACTTATACCATTTGTGTTTCTGATGCACAATTTGCCTAATTCAGAACCGTCTTCATTTGCTGCTGTAAGCATAGTTTCGTTATACCCAGCTCCGTTTGTCATTCTTAAAGAACCGCAAATTCTTTTAGATGTATTCATCATAATAATTGCATCTGAGTTTTTGTTATCAGCAACGTTAGGTATGATTATGTTACCACCTGTTGTGTCTTGAATTACAGCAGAATATATCGGTTTAGTAAATGTTTTTTGACCGGTAAGTGTTGATTCTGTGTTTTCATGAACGGTTGTTGAGTTATTTTCATCTATTTTATCAGCGAGAGCATTAAAATTTGCATTTACTTCCTGAGCTTTAGCTTTGGTGCCGGGTGTAAATGAATATGGTATCAAAGAATTTGTCATATATGCCTTTCCGGCAACAACAATGACTATGTTCTTTGTCTATAAAGCGCAATATACAATTATACTATGTCATTTGAAAAATCGTCAAGTGTGGAATTATTTTGAATATGATCCGAAAAATCTGAAAAATGTTGTTTTTTCTTTAATCTGTTCAACTGTTCTGAAAATTTTAGGATCTTTAATATGACCATCAAAGTTAACGATAAAGTTGTAATCTCCGAAATTAATTTTTGATGGTCTTGAGACAATGTAGGAAAGATTAATATTATTTTCGTAGAAAATATTCAGAATTTCCATTAATGCACCGGGTTTATTTTCTGTTGCGAAAACTAAAGATGTTTTATCGTTTCCTGTAAGCTCAGTTTCAAAATCTCCAATTAATACAAATCTTGTTTGATTAGTTTGGTCATCGTTAATATTTTCTCTTAAAACATTCAAATTATAGATATCAGCAGTTTTTTTGCTGCCGATTGCTGCGTATGTCAAATTGTAGTTAGCAAGACTTCTTGCTGCTTCAGCTGTGCTTGTAGCTTCGATAATATTCAAATTTCTTGGCATTTCATCATGTATAAAATTTTGACATTGAGCAAGAGCTTGTGGATGAGAAATAATACCTGTAATACTGTAAAATTCAGTAGTTCTTGCCAAAAGACAATGTCTGATAGGCATAATAACTTGTGAGAGCATTCGGATATTCTCATTTTTTGTAAGCATAAGATAATCAAGAGATTCTCTAACTGAACCTTCAATTGAATTTTCCAGAGGTAATACACCTAAGGTATTCGGGTTGTCATCTACAAATTCTATTACTTGACGTATTGTTGTCATTTTTTCCGGATACGCTGTAATTGAATATTTTTCTCTAAAAATATCAGTTGCCATTTCCGAAAAAGAGGCTTCTGGACCTAGGTATGCAATTCTTTGAATGTTTGAAAAATCCATTATTTACTAACTCTCCTGTTTTGAATATAATTATATCAGAGACAGAATAAAAGGGCAATTGAGATGAGTGGAATAAAATTTGGGACAGACGGCTGGAGAGCAATAGTAGGAGAAGATTTTACTAAAGAAAATGTTATAAAAGTATCAAAAGCAGTCGGAAAATATGTATTTGACAATTTTGGCAAAGAAAAGCTTATAATTGTGGGCTATGATCCAAGAAACAAAGCTGATGAATTTTCAAAAATATCTGCTGAAGTTTTGGCAGGTTTGGGATTTAGAGTATTGTACAGTGATAAAATTTTGCCGACTCCTGTGCTTGCATATAATGCAAAACTTTTGAATGCTTGTGCATTGATGTTCACTGCTTCTCACAACCCGCCTGAGTATCTTGGAATAAAGTTCATTCCTGACTATGCCGGTCCTGCAACATCTGATATTACTGATGAAATTGTTTCTAATTTGGATGTAGATTTTGAAAAATTTTCAGATGGTGTTGTCGAAGGTTATGATTTTAGCAAAGATTATTTTGCTCATATTGAATCTTTAGTGGATATTGAAAAAATTAAAACCCTAAAGACAAATATAATTTTTGATGGTCTATATTCTGCAAGTATTGGATATTTTGATGAGTTATTGAAATCTCATGATATAAAGTTTGAAAGCCTTCATATGTTCCACGATCCGAATTTTGGGGGCGGAATGCCTGAGCCAAAACCTAAGTATATGAAAGAGTTGATTGAGAAAATAAAAAAATCTAAAAATTCTGTCGGATTTGCAAATGACGGTGATGCAGACAGGTTCGGGGTAATAAATGAAAACGGTGAATACGTAACCCCAAATGAAATTATATCAATGCTTTTAATTCATTTGAAAAAGAATAAAAACTTAAACGGTTCAATCGTAAAGACTGTCGGAGCAAGCCTTTTGATGGATAAAACTGCACAAAAGCTCGGTGTAGAAGTAATCGAGACAGCAGTAGGGTTTAAGCACGTGGGCGAAGCTATGAGAAAATATAATCCGATAATCGGCGGTGAAGAAAGCGGCGGTTTGAGTATTCAAGGGCATATCCCAGAAAAAGACGGTATTCTTGCAAACCTTTTGATTTTAGAGATGATGGCGTATTATCAAAAATCATTGACTGATTTGCAAAAAGAATTGTATGACTTTGTCGGATGCAAGTTTTATAACGATAGAATAGACCAAAGACTTGAAAATCAGTCAATGGTAAAACCTGTGATTGAAAAGTTTAAAGAATTGTCTAAAATAGGTGATTTTGAAATTATTAAAAAAGATTTTAAAGACGGAGCAAAACTATATTTAGCTGACAATTCAAGCTGGATTTTAGTTCGTGCAAGCGGAACTGAGCCGTTGTTGAGAATTTATTTTGAAAGTGACAGCTTGGATAAGATTGATTATCTAAAGTCAAAAGTTTTGAGTTGTAACATTTTTTAATATAAAAGTAAATTTTTTGTGGCATATAAACTTTATATAAATATGGAATAAACCGAGGAGATTCAAAATGAGTGAAAATGTGCCGCAAATTCAACCTGTAAAAATTAAAATTCAGAAGAACTTAGGCATTTCGCATGCCCTGAAAAAGTTGGTAGAAGATCAAAAAATGCAGTTGACTGACGGTAAAATTACCGCTAGTGAATGGAATGCTGTATTGGATAAGTTAGTTGAAATTCAACAAAATCGCAAAGCTGAAGGTAAGACTTCGATCTTTGGCGGTGGTACCGACAAGACAAGAGCTGGTTGGCACAGTAGTTTTGTAGTGCATCCTGATCAAGAAATCGAGTTTACAGCTGATGAGATAGGTTCATTATACAAGGCTATGGGTGCAAGTTTTACAAAGGATTCGACTCCGGTTGAGCCTCCAAAGGGTGATAAACCCAATGAAACAGGAGGGGGTAACGATGCAGGAAATGATGTTGTAGAAGAAACTCCCGGTCCTAATGATACTGTAATCAAAAATGGTGAATATTATACAAAAGATGGTACCAAAGTGAATGCAGGATTTGCAAGAGGTACTCAGCTGGATTTTGAAAGCGGAGCTTCAGCAAGAGTCTGGGAAAAAGGCGATCATGTAGATTATGTTGACGAAAACGGAAAAAGAATGGATGTTGTTGAATTTATGAACAAATATCCTGAGGAATATGCAAATACCGTAGGTCAGCAATTTATTAACATGGCAGGAGAAGAAGCTGTTAAAGGTTTGAATATCAGTCTTATACAAAATGAAGACAACGAAATCAAAGGTGCTGAAATTGAATTAAATGGTAAAAAAGTGAAAACCCATACTCCGGTTGTAGCAAGAGCTGTACTTGAAAAGTTTGGAATAAAACCTAAAGAAACAGAAGACGCTCCTGAAACACCTGAGGCTAAACCAGAAACTAAGCCGGAGACAAAGCCTGAAAATACTCAGCTTCCTAAGGGTGTAACAGAAGAAGTTAAAACTGATGAAAATGGTAATGAATATACAGCACAAATAAAAGACGGCAAAGAAATTAAACGTACATATAATGATGATAACGGTACATATACAGTTTCAATAGAATATGGCAATGGCGGTAAAAAGACAAAAGAAGTAGAAACTCAATATGATAGCGATAAAACTGACCGTATCAGAGAATATGATAGTGCAGGAAATATGACAAAAGAGACTTTTTATCATGAGGATGGCAAGACAGTATATTCAAAATATGACTATGAATATGATGGTGCAGGCAATAAGACAAAAGAGACTTGTACTCGTGGAGATGGAACACTTTCTTATGTAAGCATTTATGAAAACGGCAAAGAAAAGACTAAGACTTATTACAAGGAGGATGGCAAGACAGTATATTCAAAATATGACTATGAATATGATAGTGCAGGAAATATGACAAAAGAAACTCGTACTCGTGGAGATGAAACACTTAGTCATGTAAGCATTTATGAAAACGGCAAAGAAAAGACCAAGACTTATTACAAGAAGGATGGCAAGACCGTAGGTGACAGATACGACTATGAATATGATAGTGCAGGAAATATGACAAAAGAAACTCGTACTCGTGGAGATGGAACACTTGAATATGTAAAAACTTATGAAAACGATGAAAAAGAATCCGCGACTTATTATGATATGGATGGAAAAACTCCAATAAAAATCATAGAAAACGGGCAATTGAAAATGACGACGATTGCAAGTCATAAGTATGAGTTTGATGAAAACGGGTTATGTACAAATTCTACACTTGCAAATGCTTTGAAAAATCAAATAAACGGTCCAAGTATTAATAAAAATACTATTGAATTACTCAAACAATTAAATACCCAGAATATAATAAAAGTTCTAGCTTCATACTATCAAATAACTAACGAAACTCTACAAGATGCAATATCTAAAGAATGGGGTTTGAGCGATGAAGAAATACAAATAGCTAAAGATAAGAAAATTAAAGTAAAAGATCTTATTCCTATGCTGATGTCTCAAAGGGCTGAAGAACTTGGCTTGAGTATCGATTCTGATATGAGTGAATTAGTCACTGCAGATACTAATAAAAGTAAATAAGAATAATTGTTAAACAGCTAAGAAAGAAATTAAGGTGCGTCAATGAACGCACCTTGATGCAAAATAATTGTTTAAATAAAAAACACAGGTTCTGTGCAATTCAAAACCTGTGTTTTGTTTTTTATAATTTCTATTATCTGCCGTAAATCATAGCATTGAAAAGTTTTGAGATAGGTGATTGTTTTGCTCTTGCAGCATTGCGTTCATCTTCAAGCTCTTGCAATTTTCCGCCGACAGTTTTGTATAGTTCTTGCATAGTTGCTTGAGATCTTTCTTCTTCTGTATCAAATTCTGCACGTATTTTTTGCAATTCGCCGTTATCCAAAAATTTTCCGCCACAGCTGTAACATTCTTCAATTTGAATTGTTCTGTTTGCGCTTGAATAATTTTTTACCATTTTTGATCCGCATACAGGACAAGTTCTAGGTAAGCTCTCATCAACTGTTGCAAAAGTCTTTCCTTCAATGGCTTTTAATATTTCATCAATGCTTTCAGCTTTTTCATCAAATTTATTAAATTCTCTATTGTCAAAATATATTCCGCCGCATCCGTTTAGGCATATATCAACGTTTATACCTTCTTCGGGTACAAAAACTTTTACCATTTCCTTGTTGCAAGCAGGGCATTTTATTGTTTGTAATGTGTCAGACATTCTTAAATCCTCCTAAATTTTTACAAGGATATCTTAATATATTTTAACAATTCTGTCAATAAAAAAGCGCCCTGTATTTTACAGGGCGCAAAACCTTTTGTTTATATTAGTTTTCTGATGAGTTAGCAAATTCTTCTAAAAGTGTATAAGTTGCATCCCAACCGTTTACGCCGCCTGTTGCTTTGTATTTTGCAATTTGTTTTGTGCGTTCTTCTTTTTTCTTTGCCTGTTCTTCGTTAAACTTTTTAAGCTGTTTTTCGTTTGAGTTCCTTTTTTTAACGATAGGATCAGCGTAAGTCAAAAAGTATCTGTATTCATTACAAGCATATCCTGCTTTTACTTTTGAAGGGTAGTTGTAAGTCAGATAATCATAAATATTCATTGCTCTTTTAGAGTTTGACGGATCACCTTTGATTGATTCCCAAAAGCTTCCCGGCATTTTTGTTACCCATACTACCATAGCAAGCGGGTTGTATCCTGCGTTAATCATAAGATCAACACCAGTGATATCAGCTTCCATGTCATCTTTTGATGAAATTTTGTTTTCTGCAAATTCGCTGTTTGCTGCTGTATTTATTATGTTATCTTCACTTAGTGTGCTTGCAAGTGCTGCTTTTGCAATGTTTCTGAATTTTTCTTTTGAAACTTGAGCATTCATAATGCGTCCGATTTCGTTTGTAATAACAGCTGCTACTTCATTGTCATTACCAGCATAAATCAAATCCTGTTTGCTTACTTCAATAACCTTTGATGCAGTAGCGTTTGAATTATCAGATTCTGTATCAACAACTTTGAATGTGATAGTTGACGGAAGTCCGTTTTTAGTAACAATTTGTTTTCCTATGACAGGCACTCTTGCTGTAGTATCGTATGCTGCTTGGGCAGGCAAAATGAATACTAATGCTGAAAATGCAGTCAGTAAAAATTTTTTAATCATATTCCCTCCTTAATTCGTCAAAAATACACTTTTTGTACCTATTATCTAATTGAATTCTATCACAAAATATTGTATAATTGAATTATAGTTTTTTGGTAAGGTGTGGTTATGAAAAAGTTGGAATATAAGAAGAGTCAAAAAGGCAACGATGGTTTAAGTTTAATAAAAAATGCAATATCAGCTTTGCATAAGGAAAATCCTGCTCAGGCAAAAAAGGATTTTACTGATGCTTTGAACTTTTTTAAAGTTAAAAACTCTATTCCTTATATGTCAGTTTGTCTTAGTTTTTTAGGGCTTACCGATTACATAATTGACAGAAAAAATTACAGTAATTCTCTTGCTTTGATGCATGATGGGGCTTATATGGCAGATTACTCGAATTCCACCACCGCAAAATTGGTGAATGAATTTGTATCAGGTAGTATTTGTTTTGCGGAAAAAAATGATAAAGTCGCACTTTTGCATTACCAAAACGCTAAAAACTATGCTTTAGAAGATGATGAGTTTGATTTGATGAATTATATCGATTTGCAGCTGAATAAAATTAAGCAAATTGATACTGCTGTTCCGACTCAAAATGATCCGTTGGTATCGCTTGTTAAAATTGGGCGTTCTATTAATGCGCTTACGGATATAAATGTTTTGCTTAAAGTTATCGCAGAAGAAACAAAAAATGCAATGCAAGCTGATAGATGTACAGTTTTTATTTATGACAAAGAGAAAAATGAACTTTGGTCAAAAGTTGCATTAGGAATGGACAGTCAAGAAATTCGTTTTCCTGCTGATAAAGGACTTGCCGGTTACGTTGTTAAAACCGGTGAATCTTTGAATATTGAAGATGCTTATAACGATAAAAGATTTAATAAAGATGTTGATTCCAAAACCGGATATCGTACAAAAACAATTCTTTGTATGCCTATAAAAAACAACAATCAAGAAATAATAGGTGCTTTCCAGGTTTTGAATAAAGTTGATGGAACTTTTACAAAAAATGATGAAGATTTGCTTGTTGCAATTGGCGGAAGTGCAAGTATTGCTTTAGAAAATGCTCAGCTTTTTGAACAGCAAAAACAATTGTACAAAGAGCAAAAAGAGTTGTTTGAAAGTTTTATAAATACTCTTGCATCTTCAATAGATGCTCGAGATAAGATTACAGCAGGTCATTCTAGCAGGGTTAAATTATATTCAATGCTTCTTGCGGATCAGTTGGATCTCAATGAAAAGATGAAAGAATTGATTGAAAAAGCTGCAATTTTGCATGATATAGGTAAAATCGGTATCAGAGACAGTGTGCTTCAAAAAGAAGGCAAACTCACGCCTGAAGAATATAGCCATATTCAAGAGCATGTAAAAATTACGCATAATATTCTTGATAATATTAGTATGTCCAGTGATTTTAGAATAATAACGGAAATTGCCTGCTCTCATCACGAAAAATATGACGGCACTGGCTATTACAGACATTTGAAAGGCGAAAAAATTCCTTTCGGCGGAAGAATTTTGGCTGTGGCGGATGTGTTTGATGCTATTACATCCCGTCGTCATTATCGTGATAAAATGCCGATTAAAAATGTAATTGATATTTTGATAAAAGATTCAGGTACTCATTTTGATAAAGATCTTGTAGATGAGTTTTTAAAAATTTCTGTTGATAAAATAATAAAAGTTTTCTTAACAGAAAATCATAACAGTTTTAAAGTCGAAGATCGTAAAACCTTAAGTAAATACAATCTTTTGGATATTTATAATTTTATCGTTAACGAAAATGTAAATTCTGAGCAGAAATCTATTGTAGATTTGTTCAATTACTATTATTCTGGTAATATACAGGAGTAGAGGTATAAAAAATTTGAAAAAAAATAAATTCAAATTATTATTGTTGATAGTGTGTATGTGTAGTTGCGGTAGTGCTTGGGCTCAAAATCCTTATGCACGTATTCAGCCTGCAAACCCTCTATCAGGTTCTCCTTCTGTAGAATTTAATTTTTTTGAGCCTAAACGTGCGACGTTAACTAAAAATGATGTTTACAACCAATACGCAATAGGCTTAAATCGTTTTATGCAAAGCAATGTAAGATCTGCGTATGCTGATTTTACAGTATTAATAGAAAGTATTCAGCCAAATGATTATGCTTATCTTCAATTTGCTACCAAAATGGCAGATATAGGCTTTTTTAACCTTGCAGAAATCTCTTTGAATAAAGTAAAAGATAAAGATATTGCCATTTTGTTAAACGATGAAATTAAACGTTTTTATTTCCCTTCAGCAAAATTATCTCGTAACGATGAAGTTTATTTAGGGGAAATATTTTCAAATATAATATACAATGATCAAAGTAGAGAAGCGACATCAGAACTGATTAAAAATACTATGTTAATGGCGGCATCAGATTATGCAAATTATCTTGCAGCTCTTGGCTCTTTTAAATCAGGCAATCAAGAGTTAGCTCTTAAATATATAGATGATGCAATAGCTAAAAATCCGCAAAATATTAATTACAGCAAATTAAAAGCTGAAATCCTTTCTCAAAGCAAAAAGCCTCAAAATGCTTTAAAAATTGTTAAAACAATTAAAGAACAGCCTTTAATAACAGATGAATATACAAATAAGATAAATTCTCTTGAGCAATATATTTTATATAAAACTCAAAAAACTGAAGCAAAGAAAAATTATCATCTCGGATATTATTACTATTACGAAAAAGAATTGAATAAAGCTTTAAAAACTCTTCAAGGAGCTGTTACGACAAAGAAAAAAGATAACAGAGAAGTATATGCTCTTTTATCAAGGGTTTATTTTGATATGAAAGAGTTTGAAAAAGCCGAAGATATTGCTCTAAAAGCATACAAGCTTGATAAAAATAATGTAAATGCACTTTTGGTATTAGGTGATGTTGCTTATAGAAAAAAAGATTTTAAAACGGCATTGAAATATTATGAAGATGCTCAAAATCATGAAAAAGTATCTCAACTGCCTTCTGTAAAAGTTGCACAAACTTGTTTGATGCATAAAAAAAAAAAAAGAGCTAAGGATATAATTTCAAAAATTTTGAAAAACCATTCTGATTGTGCTGAGGCATATTATTACATGGCACTTTTTGAAAAAGATAGAGAAATACCTTATTTGAAAAAATCAATTTCAATAAATTTAAACTATAAAGATGCTTGGATTGATATGGCAAGAGTTGAAATTGAAAAGAAAAATTTATCTCAGGCAAAAGTTTATTTAGCAATTGCGGGCTCTATTGACGAAAATGATTTTAGATATTATTATTATCAAGGATTGATTGCAAAAGCACAAGGGTTGGAGAAGGATGCTAATGCAAATTTTCAAAAAAGTCTAAAACTAAACCCTGATTACAGCCCTGCAAAAGAGGAATTAAATATATGAAAATAAATATTCTTATAGTTGAAGACCATGAATTAACTCGTTTCGGATTAAAAACGACTTTTGAAGGCGTTGATTATGTAGAAAATATTTACGAGGCAGAATCAGCGGAGAAAGCTATTGAGGTATTTCAAGCAAATCCTATTGATGTTGTAATTATGGATTTGGGGCTTCCAAATATGAACGGTATCGAAGCTACAAAACAAATTCGTTCTTTCAATAAAGATGTAAAAATAATTATTTTAACTTCTCATAACGATGAAAAAGAAGTGATGAACAGCTTAAAAGCCGGAGCTAATGCTTATTGCTCAAAAGAAATTAATCCGCAAAGACTTGTTGCAGTTGTGCAGTCAGTAGCTGATGGTGCTGCTTGGTTTGACCCTAGTATTGCGCATATTGTGCTGAAAGCAACAACAACATCAAGCAAATTTGATTCAGATTCAAATTGTAAAGATTATGAATTGACTTCAAGAGAAAAACAAATATTGAAGCTTATGACAGAAGGGTATTCAAATATGGAAATAGCACAGCTTTTAGTCATAAGTATAAATACAACAAAAGCGCATGTCGCAAGTATTTTGCAGAAATTAGAAGTTGACGACAGGCTTCAAGCTGCATTAAAAGCCCTAAAAAATAATATCGTGTAAAGGAATTAAGATGTCTGCATTGGCAAATGTATTGTTAGTCGATGACAATCCTAAATATCTGAAAGATGCCCTGCCATATTATGGGTATAATGTTCGTGTTGCAATAGACGGGATTCAGGCACTTGAGATTCTTACGACCGAAAAAAGTAAATTTGATATTATTCTTTTAGATGTAATGATGCCAAACCTTGACGGGTGGGAAACGTTAAAGGCTATAAGAAAATTAGATAAAACAAAATATATTCCGATAATTATGATAACAGCTCTTTCTGAGGAGCAAAAAGTTGTAGCAGGCCTAAAAAACGGTGCTGATGATTATATTACAAAGCCGTTTGTCTTACCAAATCTTTTAGCACGTATGGAAGCAGTATTAAGAAGAACGGAATGGGCAGAGCAGGCAAAAAGTTCAATATCAGAATTACCGTTTAAGTCAAAAGCTCCGCTTAAAACTCTTACGAATAGAGAATTAGAGGTCTTGACATTGGCTGCGAAAGGTGCAAATAATAAAGATATTGCCGAAAAATTAGTTTTAAGAGAGGTTACAGTCAAGAGTCACCTTAATAGTATCTTTAAGAAACTGAACGTAACTAGTCGTACACAGGCAGTATTACTGGCGATGCAGATGGATTTGATAAAAAATTAACATTTAAAATATACATAAAGGAGAATAAAATGATTGATTATACCAAGGAAGAATTAGTCGAATTATTACAAAAATATCCCGAAAAATTCAATGAATGGAAACACGAACAAGAAGAGGTTGACCTTAGTGAGGTGGACTTTTCAGGCATAAATCTTGCGGAAATAGATTTCAGTGATGTTGATCTAAATTCAAGTTCATTTGCAGATTGTGCATTATCTTTCGTAAAGTTTAATAATGCAGATTTAACATCAGTAGATTTTACAAGAGCAAGAGTTTTGGAATGTGATTTTACAGATGCACTTTTGAACGGTGCGGATTGCAGTTATGCAGAAATGACTTACTGTAATTTCACTGATGCAGATATGGCGGGATGTATTTTCTCAGAAAGCGATTTGAGTAATTCTGATTTGTCAGCTTCTGTAAATCTTCATGCTTGTCGTTTTGATGAAGATACTATTTGGCCTGATAATGAATTGATGCCTGAAGATTTTGATGCAAAATACAGTGATGATTTATCATCTTTAAAAGATGATGAAGATTCAGCGATAAGTGATTACTAATCATTAAAATACAACTAAAAAACGCCTTGTAGATTTTACAAGGCGTTTTTTTATTCTATTTATTATTCTACATTAGCGCTTAAGCATTTTTTTTCATAATGCAGTCTGTCATTAAACTGATTAAGTCTTTTCATTACATCCTTAAACATTGGAATAGGAAGACTTTGTTTACCGTCAGAAAGCGCATTTTCAGGGTCGTGGTGTACTTCAATCATAATTCCGTCCGCTCCGACAACCAATCCAGCTTTTGCAAGCGGTTCAATCAAATATCTTTGACCGGTACCATGGCTAGGATCAACTATTATCGGAAGGTGTGAATACTTTTTGATGACAGGAATTGATGCAATGTCCATAACATTTCTTGTAAATGCACTGTCAAAGCTTCTTATACCTCTTTCGCATAAAATTACATTATGATTTCCTTGATACATAATATGTTCTGCTGCTAATAAAAATTCTCTTATTGTGCTTGCAAGTCCTCGTTTTAGGATTACTGGTTTATTGCATTTGCCGACAGCTTGAAGTAATTTGAAATTTTGGACGTTTCTTGCGCCGATTTGCAATACATCAATGTATTCGCACATCATATCCAAATCAGATGCGTCCATAATTTCAGAAACAGTTAAAAGTCCTGTCGCTTCACTTGCTTGTTTTAAAAATTTAAGAGCCTTTTCTCCGTGTCCTTGAAAATCATAAGGAGAAGTTCTCGGCTTAAATGCTCCGCCTCGTAAGAATTGGCAACCCATTTCTTTTGCTGCCATAGCAACCTGTAAAAGCCCGTCATAATCATCTTCTACAGAACAAGGTCCTACCATTGCAACAGGTTTGTTATTACCGCCTATTTTTACTCCGTTTGAAAATTCAATTACGGTATCTTCTTCATGACTATCACGAGAAGCTAATCTGAAGGGTTCTCTTATTACTTTAACTTCTTTAACTCCCTCATAAGCAGCAATTCTGCCCGGTGTAATTGTTGTTTTATCACCTAAGGCATCAATTACAGTATGCACTTCACCTTGGTTGCATCTTACTTGGAAACCGTTTTCTTTCAGTAGTTCAATAATTTTATCTACATTAGCTTGAGTCGCATTGCGCTCCATAATGATAATCATAAATTTTTCTCCTCGGGGTTCGTAAAATCCAGCGTTACCAGTGTAGCATAAAGTTTTTTTCTAATCAATTTTTCATTAATTTTCTTTTCAAATCTTTTGCAGGAAAATACTCCGGCAAAATTCTAAGACAGGTATCAACTGAGTTAATTGCTTTCCATTTTTTGCCTTCTGCCAGATAAGCATTTGCTAACAGAACATGAAGTTCAGGGTCTTGCCACAAGTAGTTTTTAGCTTGTTCTAAGAAAAATTTACCGTAAGAATACAACTCATTATTCCAGAAAACGCGACCTAAATATTTATAAGTTTCGGTATTTACTGAGGAGAATATATCAGCATAGCTGATTAATTCTTCAACAAATTCACCTTTTTGGTAGTTTATTAGTAAATTCAAATCAATTTCAAGAAAATTTCTAATTTCAAAATATGTCGGATAAGGGGTTAGTTTTTTTTGTAAAATTCCGCATAGAATTTTTCCCCAACGAGCTCTTGGATCAAGACTAATTATTTTATTAAATAAATCTTCGGCTTTTTGTAAATCGCCAATTAGAACTTTGCAATAGGCAAGTTCTAAAATGTAATTATTCTTTTCAAAAAAACTTTGACATTCGTCATCAAGGGCGAATGTCAAAAGTTTATTTATAGCTGTGTTGTAATTATATGACATATTAATTATTATCTGATGTATTAAAATCAAAATTACTCATCATAGAATTCATCATCATAGCTTGAATAACTTGCGGATTCAAGTTTTGAGCACCTTCTTTAGTACCTGCTTGCATCATATAAGGAAGCATTTGTGCCATTGGGTCATTATTTTGATTTCTGTTATTTCCTAGCATCATACTCATTTCTGCCATTTGAGGATTTTGATAAGCTGTACTTGCTGTTGGTTGGATTGAAACTGTCATACCGGCTTTTCTTAAGGTATTGATTGCAGATACAATGTCCTCATTTGATACTTCGCCGTCAGCCATTGCAATTTTGTTATCAGTAAGAATTTCACCGGAGTGCTGTTGGTCAAAATCTTTGATTTCTTGAACATCTTCTTTATCTAATTCAGGTTTTCTGTTGATATTTTCTTGTATATTTTCAAGTTTTTTAAGCTTCATTTGATCTTTTAACTCAGGAGAAAATCCGTCATCGTAAGGAGCATTAATGAATTCATCTAACGGATCCGGTTCTTCGCTCTGCATTAGAGCTGAATCAACACATAACGGTCCACCTGTAAGGCAATCTCTGCCTTTAGCTGCAGATGTTACGAAGGCTTCATTTGTGTTCATTGCAATAACTTTTTCGTAAAGTGCTATTGCTGCATCAGAATCCCCTAGATTTGCAAGAGTCATTGCAAGATAGTATGTTGCTTTAGGATCATCTGGTGATTTTTTCAAATATGAAAAAATCTCTTGCGCAGCACCTGTATAATTACCTTTTTTATAGTTGCTTACTGCATGATTTAAATTCGGATTTGGATACAACTCAGGGTGGTATTCTATTACACTTGTTGGTACCGGGGGTTCTTCTGTTACTGTTTTTGGTATTGTAGATTCGTTAATTACAGCATAAGGTTTTTGTTTTGCTGCAGCAAAAGATGGAGCTGCTGCACCTAAAACCATTATGGCTGATAAAAATAAAGCTAATTTCTTATTCATCTTAATCATCCTTTTTCTTAATTTTAATGATTTTATATATAAAATCAAATATTGATTTATTTTATTATATATCTTTTTCCCAAAATATACACTAATATAAATATATGAAATTAATTGTTATCTTTTTTAAACATATGGCGTTTTTTGTAAAGTACAACAAAGAAAAGAATAATCAGAACTGTTACACCAAGTATTACCCATTCAATGTAGTGTTTAATGGTTTCACCAAATAGCATTAAGACCAGACTGACTAAGAAAAATCTTAACCCCCTGCCAAGAAAACTTGCAAGCATGAACTTCCAAAAGTTCATACTTAAAATACCGCTTGCAATTGTAAAAATTTTATATGGGATTGGGGTGAAAGCTGAGAAAAATACAGCAAAAGATCCGTATTGACCATATAGTTTTTCGACTTGTTCGAATTGTTCATGTTTGTTTCTAAATAAAAAATTGAATACCGGTCTGCCGCCCAAAAATCCTATTAGATAACCAACCGCACCACCGAGAGCTGATGCTATTGTACAAATTGTTGCATAATACATGGATTTTTCAGGTTTTGCAAGATCCATTGAAATCAGAAGAATATCTGGAGGAGGTACTAGGAAAAAGCTTTCAATAAAAGAGTTTAAAGCAAGCCCTTGTACCCCCAAACTTTGAAAAATATCATTAATTTTTACAAGAATTTCATGCACGTTATTTTCTCTCCCTAATCTTTTCGGCAAAAATATTATAGCATGAATATTTCTAAATAAATTTTATTTATAAGTTACCTAAGGCTGAATTTACATCCGCAGTAATTTTGTCTGTATAAATAGAGTGAGTTTGCTATTTTATTTGTTTTTAAAAATCCGTCTTTCTTTTTAAAATCAATTGCTAAAAAGTTTAAATTTTCTTTATTGGCAATTTCTTGTCCGATTGCAGAAAGTTTTTGGAAATTTTTATGCGGGCTTATAACTATTGATGTTGTGAAATTTTCAATACCTAATTCCTTTGCTTTTTCTGCTGTTTTTTGAAGTCGCAGCGCAAAGCATTTATCACACCTCAATCCTTTTTCAGGCTCATTTTCAAATCCTTTTACGTATTCAAAAAATTCATCCTGACGATATTCTTCTTCAATTAATTCAACTTCAAAATGCTTGCATAAAGTTTTTTGCGCATCCAATCGTTTTTGATATTCAGAATCAGGGTAAATATTTGGGTTGTAAAAATATACTATAACCTCATATCCCGCATCTTTTAGGTAAGATACGGGATATGAAGAACATATTGCACAGCAGGCATGAAGAAGTATTTTTTCTTTATTTTTCTTTTGCTCCTGCTTCAATAAGAATTTTTTTGAATTCTTCATAAGGTCTTATTCCTACGTATAATTCACCGTTAATTTCGGTTGTTGGTGTACCGTTAATTCCTTTAGAGGTAGCTTCTTCAATATCGTTTTCAACTTGTTTTCTTACTTCAAGGCTGTTTGCGTCTTGTTTTAGTTTATCAATATCAAGTCTTAGTTTTTTAGCGATTTCCAAAATTTCTTCTTCGTTATTAGGCTGTTTTTCAAAGAAAATAGAGTTTATATCCCAGAATTTTCCTTGTTTTTCTGCAGCTAGTGCATAGCGTGACATTGTACAAGAGCCTATGTGGAATGGTTGTTGCATATATTTATTACATTCTGTATCAAGTGGCAAATTCTTGTGTACGATTTTTACATTTTTCAATTCTTTTGCAAGTTTGTGAATCATAATATTGTATGCGCAACAGATAGGGCATCTGTAATCTGTATATGCATAAAGTATAACAGTAGCATTTTCTTCACCTAATATATTGCCTTTTGCTGCATATTTGTTATGTTTAGATCTTGTAAATTCAGCGAAAACACTTTGATTTTTTAGTTGTGGTGTAAAAATGTATGATTTTGTTGTGTAAGTTAAAAATCCTGCAGCTGCTGCAGCTACAACTAAAAATGCAATTAAGTATTTTTTGATTCTTATAGCATCAAAAAAGTCTGTTACGCTTGTTTTAAATGCTTTTATAAAATGTCCGTTTT
Organism: Candidatus Gastranaerophilales bacterium; assembly: GCA_944325615.1. Taxonomy (GTDB): domain Bacteria; phylum Cyanobacteriota; class Vampirovibrionia; order Gastranaerophilales; family Gastranaerophilaceae; genus Scatenecus. Next base: position 17,586 of record CALVAU010000049.1, read on the forward strand.
TATAATCTGCAGCAACAAGTCCTATTAACAAATTTATTACGTATGTACAAGCACATAGTACGCATAATTTATTAATTTCAAAAAGGCTTATACATAGAAGGCTCATGCTTATTGCAAATGAAATTAAGCCCAATGCTGCTATGTAATCTAAAGGATTTTTAAAAACCTCTAAGAATTTTAACAATTTAAAGTTTTTCAATTTTGGTGCGAATAAAAGCATTGTAATAAAAGAATACAAAAATAATCCCCAATAAGCAAGTGGTACACCAAAGAACTGTGATTCTGTAGTTTTTGCGACTCCATCACAATCAATAAAGTCACTAACTGAACAAAAACTTGGCAGTGCATATGGATTGAAGTTTGCATTGTAATATATGATTGCCAGTTTTATTGTTGTTATAAATCCGATAAGTGTTAGTATTAAAATAATTATTTTTTTTACTAACAGCGATTTGTTTTCATTTTCCATAACTATGTCTCCTATCCAATATAATTATTTTACAATTATTTAAAAAGTAAATCAATAGGAAAAAAAGGGGATTTTTTTAATGAAAGTCTTATAAGGGAGCTTTTTTGCCCCCTTTAAATATCTTAACACCCATAACAAAACTTCTATTTATGTGATATTATTTAAAAAGGTTTAAAACTATTTGTAAGAGAGGTTACAGACAATTGGGAAAAAATATTTTTAAATTATATCTTGCGAAATTCATGGAGCTTCCGCTTTGGGTAAAGCAAGTGCTTTATGTAAAATTGAAAGAGGATATAAGCAGATATAATTGTACAAAGTTTTTGGATGCATCTTCTGAGGAAATGTTTTCGTTGTATGCACCTACTCTTACATTCAAAGGCCGTACAGAACTTGATGAACATAAAAACGGACTTGATTCAAATATATATAATTTTTTAAGTTTGTGTGCAAAAGATTATTCAATAATAGAAATTTCTTTAAATATGTTCCTTACAATGGAAGAGACAGCAAAATATTTTATGTTTTGTGTAGAACAGAATTATTTAGAGTCTCCGGAAGCTGATGAAATTTATGCAATGGCGGGGTTTATTTCCGGGAAATTCAAAACTGGAGAATATTTTACTCGTAATAAATTACTGTCTTTTGATCAGTTGCAAAAAGCATTGGAAGAACAACAAAAACGTGAAGATAGTGGTCAAAAACATTTAAAATGTCTTGAAATTCTTGATTCAATGGGTTTTGTAAGTGCAGATGATCATAAAGTTATTTTTCAATTACAGGAAGAAGCTAAAAAAAGATTTATTTTGGATTACAATTTAGTGCCTGATACAGAACAAAGTTTTCAAAATTCTGAGGAAAAAACTTCTGCCGAAATTGAAGCTTTAAAGTTGGAAAATAAAAAATTAAAAGAAAAACTTTTACAATTATTACGATTGGTAAAAAAGAATGTTTAACCCAAGACCGGAAATTTTAGCAAAATATTTGCGCGGGACCCTTGTTGAAGAAGAGCATTACGGCTTTAGAATGCTGGCAGACAATGACAGAGTCATTGAATATAGCGGAGAAACCGGTAATTATCCGTTTTATCTTAATTCTTGTGCTAATCCATTAATAGCATCATTAATAGTTGATTATGGTATGGATGTTAAATATGATATGACATTGGAAGAAATTGCCATAAGCTGTTCTTCTCATACCGCAGAAAATTTGCATATAGAATTAGAAAAATCTTTATTAAATAAAATAGGTGTAGATGAAAAATTATTAAAATGTGGTGTAAGCAGACGTTTGCCTGATCATAAGTATAAAGATGTTTTGTTTGATGCAGAAAATGAAAGCGTGTTGCAAAATGGCTGTGCTGCTAAACATATTATGATGCTTGGCTTGTGTAAAATGAATGGGTGGAATATGGAGAATTATGATAACTTAGAACATCCATTACAGGTTAAAATAAAGGAAAAAATCATTGATTTATGCAGGTTAAAACATAGATTTCCAATTACAAAAGATTTTTGTGGCTTACCTGCAATGTCAATGCCTCTTGAAAATGTTTTGTGGGGGTATTTGAAAATTTTTACGGATCCGCGTTATCAAAAAATTTCTGAGGCGTTTTTGAATTATCCCGATATAATAGGCGGCAAAAATCGGCTTGATACAAAGATTATTAAATGTTCAGATAATATAATTGCAAAAGCAAGCACCTGCGGGATTTGTGTGGTAGTCAATGTCGAAAAACAAGAAGCTTTAGTCGTAAAAATTAGCGATAGCAATATGGATACGCTTGAAGCCGTAGTTGTAAAATCATTGAATAATCTGCATTGGACAGATATTCCTTTTGAGTATTTAATAAAAACTTTTCATAATGAAATTGTTGGAGAAATTGTTGTACTCTAAGAAGTTTTTATATGAACATCGACAACTTTTTCTCTGTTATTTGTAACTAAAAAAGTTGGTTTTTGTATTGGTAAAGTCATAATTTCACCGTTTGGCTTTTTGACTAATTGACATCCCATAAGTTCATTTGTAGTTCTGAAAAATTCACTCTTGTTTTGTGCGGCATATAGTCCTTTTGTGTAATTTTCGTATAATTTTTGAAGAACTTTTTGCGGCATTTGAGAGGGTTTGTAGCCTGTAAAAAGTATCATATCATTTATTCTGCGTTTGCATAGTCCGGCTTGTACATCGCCGCCTGCAGATCTGTGATCAAATTCCATTGCTGCTTTATAAAAACAAGCCGCTGCTTTTTTAGGATTTCTGTTTTTTTGTGCGCAGCCATCGTTAATATATTTTATAAGTTTTTTACTTTTTGCAATAGCATTTTCACCGATATTGAATGTTAAATCTATCAAAGCTTCTTTTTGTTTTTGATTCAGTTTGTGATAACTGTCTCCGAAAATTTTTATTAATCCGTTTTGAGCATCGATTATATCTTTGGCTAATATTTGATAGATTTGTTTGTCTGATAATTTGTAGCCTTGAGCTTTCAATCTTTTATATTTATTTAGCTCAGATTTTGGTCTGCAAGCCAAATCATGTCCGATACCTATTACAGGTCTTTTTATTGCATCAGGAGTAAGCTCTCTTTTAATACCTTCAAATTCTGCAAGTTTATCTATAAAATCTGAGCTTATACCTGTTAATTTGCAAACATCAGATATTGTTGATATTTTAGCTAATTGCTTATCATCCACGTTTTGCAATATAGGTTTTGGACGATTGGGAATTTCTATTTTATCAGCTTTTACTTCAGAGGGTTTTTCTTTTGTCTTAGGGGGAAGAGGTGGCTGAGTTTCAATTGGTTTCTCAAACTGTTTTTTGAAATTTTCTGTTGGTTTTGTATAGACATAATAAATTTCATTTTGTGAAATTGTAGCTTTTTTATTATTGATTTTATTAAGTTCCAAAAATTCTTTTACTGTCATTCCGAATTTTGTCGCAATAGAATATGCAGAATCTCCCTTTTTAGCTTTATAGCCCGGAACATTGAATTTTGTTCCAGCTGGTATTGATAATTTGGGGTTTTCAAAATATTTTTTCAGTTGAGGGTTGTTTTTTACCAAATCTTTTTTATCAATTTTAAATTTTGAAGTAATACTTCCCCAACCTTTGCCTTTTTCAAGAGTGTATTCTCCGATGTAATCGGTTTTAGCTGTTTTATCGGGCTTACCTTTTATTATTTCATTGAACTCAAATGTGTTTAGAAATAAATTGTAATCAAATTCTGCCATATTAATAACCTTATTTTCTACACATAAAAAAATAACGGTATTATTTTTCGTAACTTTAAAAAATACCGTTATTAATGTTAAATTTTGTTAATATAATTATGTGTTAAAAATTCTATCTCCGGCATCGCCCATACCTGGAACAATATAGCCTTTTTCATTTAACGTTTCATCTACTGCTGCTGTGATAATTTCAATGTCAGGATAATGTTTTTGAATATTTTCAATACCTTGAGGTGCAGCAATTATACAGATACATTTGATATTTTTGATCGGAATACCTTTATCTGCGTATAATTTAATAGCTTCCAAAAGTGAATTTCCTGTCGCAAGCATAGGATCTGTTATATAGATATAGAATTTTTCTGGGTTTGGAGCTTCCATAGGCACCTTGTTGTAGTACCAAATAGGTTTTAGAGTCTTTTCATCTCTATACATACCGATATGTCTTATGCAAGCTTGAGGCAGAATATCAATTGCTTCATCTGTAAAAATAAGCCCTGCTCTCAAAATCGGTGAAATAATGATATTGATATCAGGGTCTATTGTTTTTGCTTTAAATGTTGTAACGGGTGTTGTAATTTCTTTTTCTACAAGAGGAAGATTTTTCGAAGCTTCATATAAAAGACTTCTTGTAATCTTTCTTGTCGCAATACGAACGCCCTGACTGTCTGTTTTTTTATCACGCATAGTGCATAAATTTAAAAGAACGACAGGATTTGAAATTACTCGTACATTTTCTAAATTCATCTTTTCCACTCCTTTATTCTATGTTTAAAATCTTTGTTATTTTTTTCCATTCTATCAAGAACATCATTAACTTTGTTAATTTCGTTAGTAATTATTGCGGGGTTTATATTTTTAACATCTTTAGTTTCTTCTTCAAATTGGTTCATAAAATATGCACTTCTTGTGCCTATTGCTCCGATTTTATCAAACATTTCATTAAGCAGAGTTATAGAAGCATTAAGCCTTTTAGGTTGGTTGATTACAATAAATTGTTTGGAATCTAGTGTCTCTTGAGTCGGCTGAGTTATTTCCAATGATTTAGATCCGCCAAGCCCGTTGAATTCGACTGTTGCAATTGAGCCTTGTGGAATTGTTACATCTTTTTCTGTGATGACAAATTTTACATATACAGTATTGTTTACTATATTAATTTTATTGACATGGCCTACCTGAACTCCCATAAATTTGACTGGAGAGCCGACAATCATTCCATCTACATCAGGCATGAATATTTGATAAGTCTTTAGTTCTCTAGTTTTTTTGTAATGGTAAACTCTAATTCCGCCAATCACAAAACACAAGATAAGGAGCCAAATAAAAAACTCTATCCATGCGTAAAAATGCAGTTTAAAATCCTTTACCATGTCTATAATTATACATAAACACATGATTTTTACCACTTGCCAAAAAATTTTTTGTATTATAGTATTAGAATTATTAAAGTTGTGAGGTTTACATATGGAACAGATAATAAAAGTAGCATGGGATTTAAACGAAAATACTGATAACAGATATCAATTAGTTTATGAAATAGCTGAATTGGCTAAAAAACTTGTTGATGAGAATCAGGCTAAAAAAGCTCATGATGACTTTGGATTTGAAGAAAATTATGATACAGGATATTCTAAAGAAAACCCTGTAGAACATGCCATTATGGTTAAAGCTTCAGAAGCTGATGATAACAGATTGGTAGGTTAGTAAAAAAGTTTTTAATATGCACAAGAGTTTTTATGCTTTTGTGCATATTTTTTGAAAAATATTTTGATTAGGGAGTTTATATGGAAGATACATTAAAATATATAAATGAAAAAACTGCTAGCTTTCGACCTGAGATAGGTGTTATTTTAGGATCGGGGCTTGGTGAATTTGCCGATGAATATTGCGATGTAGCTGTATCTTATGCTGAAATCCCGAATTTTATAAAGTCAACTGTACAAGGTCATAAAGGTCGGCTTGTTTTTGCTGAAATTTCAGGGAAAAAAGTTGTAATGATGCAGGGCAGAAATCATTTTTATGAAGGTCATTCAATGCAAGAAATTACATACCCTATAAAGGTAATGAAAAAATTAGGGGTAAAAACTCTTATTTTGACAAATGCCGCTGGGGGTGTAAATCCTGAATTTAAGCCTGGTGATTTGATGTTGATTACAGATCATATAAATTTTATGGGCTCAAATCCATTAATTGGACCGAATGATTCTCAATTTGGAGAAAGATTTCCGGATATGAGCGAAATCTATAAAAAAGAGTTGATAGAAATTGCTGATACTTCTGCTCAAAAACTTGGAATAAAGCCTCAGCATGGTGTATATTTTGCATCATCAGGCCCGAGTTATGAAACCCCTGCTGAAATCAGAATGGCGAGAACTTTAGGAGCTGACGCTGTCGGTATGTCAACTGTCCCTGAGGCAATTGTTGCAAATTACTGTGGTATGAAAGTTTTAGGTATAAGTTGTATATCAAATGCCGCAGCAGGTGTGAAAGGTGCGCAAAAATTGTCCCACCAAGAAGTTATTGAAACTACAAATGCTGCAAAAGCCGGCTTTAAAGCTCTTTTGAAAGAGATTATTTCAGCCGTTTAATTGTTGTATTTGTCATCTTCTGCTTTTTTAATCAATATAGATTTATCTTGGAATGTAATTTCGATATCATCTTTAGTCGGATTTATTTCCAAATGTTCAAGCATAGTTTTTGTAAGTATTATGCCCCAACTGTTTCCGATTGTGATGAGAGATTTTTTCATTACTTTCCTTTAATTGATTATTTTGTACTTACAAAATAATAACATATATCTTATTGACTTTTGTTATAACTTTGTTTATATTTTATTATAACAAATTGGAGGTTTTTATGAACAACTTAGAAATAATGAAAAAAATAGGTCAAGAGATTAAAAAACGACGACTTGAGAAAAATATTTCAATAATAGAGTTTGCAAAATTCTGTAATATGTCAATTAAAAGAGCAAAGAGAGTTGAAGAGGGTCTTGCAGTTTTGAAGATTTCTGATTTAGACAAATTTGCAAAATTTTTTAAAAATTCATTATCAGAGTTGTTGCAATCAGTAGATTTTTAGAATTGTAAACTATCGTAAAATTTTTATATATTCCCACTTGCGAAAAAAATCAGTTCAGTTGAAAATACATGTCGGGAAGGATTAAAAATGTTAGTAGGAAAAATTCAACAACCGATACAACCAAAGTTTAAAGACAAAGGTGAGGTATCTCAAAAGCAGGTGCCCTTAATACAATCGTCAGTTTCCGAGCACATGTCCTCAAATTCAAGTTTAAATAAGAGTCCTTTAAAAACGAATTCAAATGAGTTAGCTTTTAAAGGCTCTTTTTTTAGTCTGTATAAAGAGGTCGGAAAAACTGATATTAATAAATTTTTAAAAGAGATGGATGAGCCGCTGGACGGCATGGTAAGACATCTTTATGATGCGGTTATTAAATCAAACCTCGTGAAAACCGAAGGTAATACAGTCATCGTTTCTAAAAAGACCATTCCTGCTCTTATCGGGAATGGTTTTTCAGATCCGTTCTTAAAATTTCCGGGTGATATTTTGAACGGAGTAGTTGAAGGACTTGGACATATAAAACCGCTTCAGGGCTGGGCTGAAAAAACTCTTGAGCAGCCAATGTTCAAAAAAATCAGGCAGCGTTCAAAAATTGATTATGAAGTAAATGCCTTTCAAGGACTTCTTGATTTCAAAAAAATGACTTTGAGTGATGCTTTAAAAAACGAAGCTCAAAAGTTGGGTGTCAAAGTTGAAGAATTATCGGATGAGGTGAAAGCAAAAGTAGAACAGGATGTAGATAAAAATATGCAATGGCATATTTTCCAACGTTCTATGAAACCTTTTGATTCAAAAGTAGGTAATTATGATACAAAACATGAAAGAGCTTTGAACAGATTAGTTTCAGGGCTTCCACCAGCTATATTTTTGGCAAATGATGCTTATAACTTATCTCGTATGATGGATGACAATCCGAATGAAGCTAAAAAAGAAAGACGCACAAGGTTCAAACAAGAAGTTTCAAGAATTTTGATGAGTGGTTATTTAACTTTAATCACAATGGGTGCGTTAAGCAAGCTTATAAATAATTCCAAAATGGGTATTATGTTGAATACAGGAATAACAGTTCTGTTTACCGAAATGTATTCACGTTTACGCAACGGAAAATATGTAACAAAATTAACTCCTGAACAGGCAAGAAGAATTAATGAAAAAAATCATGCTCCTGAAGCTGCAATTAAGCCTGAAAAGTTAAGTTTTAAATCAAATTCAGAAAAAACAAATTCAAAGGAAAAAACTCAAAAACCGCTATTATCTTTTGATACGCTTGTTAAAGCAAGTTTAGCATCAATTGCAATAGGATTTTCATTGAAAGGCTTGAGAAAGATTCCGAAAGTTGATGCTGCGTTTGAGGCATTCTTCAAACCTTTTAATAAATTTTATAAAAATATTGCAGAAATTTCTGATTACAAAGTTTCGCAAGATAAAATTGATGAAGTAGCAAATGTATTGATTGATCAAGGTTTCAAAACTAGAGGTAATCAATATAAACAGGTTGCAATTCGTTCAAGAGAACTTGTAGTAGAAAAAGTGATGAATGAGTTAAACAAAACGATTGATATCAAATCTATAAATAATTTCTTGAGTAATCTTGAGAAAAAAGATGTTCATTCGGAAGTTCTTAAAAAGAATTTAAGTTCATTAATAGCTATTTTAGAAAAGAATGAATATAAAGATTTGGTATCAAAGTATCGCTATAAAACGATTTCAAGCTTAAAAAATGATACTGCACTAAAAACTGAGCTTTTGAAAGTTAAAGATGAGTTACAGAACATAGGGCAAGCTAACAGTCAGTTAATTGAAAAAATTAATAAGAACGGCTTGAATAAAATTTCAGATAGTGATTTTGAAACTGAAATTAAAAAAGCTCTTGAAAAAGTAGGAGATAAAGACGGTAAATTATTTAATGATTATTCAGATGCTCTGAAAGGACTTGTAAATTTCGGAGTAAGAGATAAAAAAGTAAAACCATTCGTAAACTTTGTAATTACACCATTCTCATTTATGTGGAGTGTTGTTAAATTCCCATATAAAATCGCAAATGGTATTGCTGAATTATTTATGAAAAAGCCTCCGAAATCTCAAAAATCAATGGATGCTTTGAATATGGAAGCAGTTTCAAAGAGTTTTGATAAAATATACGAGCAAGTTGGAAAATACAAAAAAGCTATAGCAAGTACAAATGATCCAGCTATGAAACAAAAATATTGTAAGAAATTCCAAGACTTTGTAATGGATAATACTTTGAAAGCTTTCAATGTAAATACAATGTCAAATTTATCAAACAGTGATCTTTCAAATCTTGCAAAAACTGCAGCAACAGCCTCTACAATTTGGTTCTTGATGACGGATAACTACAACATGGTTATGTTGAAATCAAACGGTAACGATGTAGAAGGCGCTGAAACTAAATTTAAAGAAAGATTTGTCCAAGAAGGTTCAAGACTATTCTATCAGACAATGTTGATTGACTTATTCAACAAAACATTCCAAAAACAATACCATAGTTCATTGATGGGTATGAGTTGGATTACATTGACTAATACAACAATCGGTGAATGGCTGACAAGAAAATCAGTAGGTGTTCCGATTGGAATGCATACAAGAAATGAATTGTTGAAGTTGGAAGAAGAACAAAACAATGCAACTGGTTTCAAAAGAGATTACTATCAATTTATGAAACGCTTAACAGGTAAACGTTCAATCCAATCTTATAATGTAAGTAATAAAAATATTGATACTCAAACAAACCAAATTGCTTCAACAACAACTCAACCAAAGTCTGAATTGAATTTTACAAACAGCCATACATTCAATAAAATGATTAAAGGTTAATTTGATTATATTCAATATGATAACCTGTTTTAGAAAAATTCTTTAACAGGTTATCTTTTTTCCACCAGAAAAATCCGATTACTAATGCTGCGATTAGTATTATTGTAAAAAGTATTTTGGTAACTACTTTTAAAATTTTACCGATAATTATAATTGCTATAATGATAGCAAGTCCGATTAAAATAATTGTTAAATCCATTATTGTCTCACTTTGTTTTCTTCACCTTTAATAAGTCTTTGAATGTTAGATCTGTGAAGATATATTATATAAATAGCACCTAATGCGCAATAGGCAATGTATGCAATAGGTTGATTAAATAAATACATAAGAATTGGAGAAAGTGCAAGTGCTATTATTGAACCAAGTGAAACATATTTTGATGTGTATGTGATGATACCCCAAATCGCTGCAATAATAAGTCCTACAATCCAGTTAAGGGCAAGAATTGTACCAACGCCTGAAGCTACAGATTTTCCGCCTGTAAATTTTAAAAATATAGATTTACTATGTCCTAAAATCACCGCAACAGCAGCAAGCACAGGTAAAAGCCCAATTCCTGTAAATGTTGTTGCAAAAAGTTTTGCTAAAATAACAGGCAAAGCACCCTTAAAAGCATCAAGAAGAAGGGTTATGAAAAACCACTTTTTCCCCATCACTCTTTTTACGTTAGTAGCTCCTGTAGATCCTGAGCCGATTGTTCTAATGTCTTGACCTGTTGCAAGTTTAACTATTATATACCCTGTCGGGATAGAACCTATTATGTATGCACCTAATATTACAGCTATTAATTCAATATAATTTTCCATAAAATTCTCCTTTATAAAACCGATTTTAGCATAATTGATAAAAAAAGTCATATTGTTAAAATTACACTAAAAGATTGATTTAAAGGGGGCGATATGATAATATTATATTAAAATGATATATTAGTAGAATGAGAGAGTTATGAATAATAAAAGATTAATCACAATTGGAATTTTAATAGTTGCATTATCAGTAGTGGGTAAATTGTTATGGTCAGCAATGTCCAGAGTTAAAGTAGATGATTTTAAACCAGCTGCTGTTATGTTTTTAGTAGATTCTTCAGCTTCAAATCAAAAAGCTTTGGATGATCAGAAGAAAACTCTGAGACAAATCTGTAATCTTCTTGATCCTGAAGATCAAATAAAAATCTTAAGAGTATCAGAAGATGCTTATTTAATTTATGAAGGTACACCATTTAACGGTTCAGGCATAACAAAAGCTTTAGATGCTTTTACTGCTTATGATAGTAAGGACTATGGCACCGCTTATGGTATTGCATTGAAAAAAGGTTTCAATCACGCTCTAGCAATGCAAAAAGAAGGTTATACTCCTGCAATAGTCGTATTGGGAGATTTGGAAAATGAAGGTGCGGTAGAAAAACAGATAAATTGGGAATTATTACCTAAGAACGTTGAAAATGCAAAACAATATATGCCGGGTCTTGCTATGATGTTTTTGTATGCTCATCCTGAAAAATTAGATATGGTGAAGGAAAAACTAAATCCGGTATTGGGTGAAAAACAGCTTATAGTTTCACCGGAACAAAATACTGACAAAGCAATCAGACAGTTTATTCACGCTTTGGGCAGATAAGATAAAAATAATTTTATATTACAAAACATGAGGAAATTTTTATGACAATTGTTGTATCATCTTCAAAACAAGAAAAGGTATTTGATGAAAAAGATGTGATAAATATTGGTACAAATCCAAATTGTGACTTTTTGTTGGAATTGGATTTTGATCTGTTATTAACTCTTCAATATGACAAAAATGAAAATAAATGTGTTTTGATTAACACTTTCCATAGTGATAAAGTTCTTTTCAAAGGCCAACCTATTAAGAAAGTTGAAATCGGAAATATTTGTAAAATAATGTTTGCGAACAGCAATGAGTTTTTGAATATCAAAATTCTTGATAATGTACCGGTTAAGAAGACTGTATCAACAATTGCTAAAGAAGATTTGACCGAAGAAGATATGAAAAAACTTTGTGGTAACGATCCAAATGCCGTTACAAGATTAAAGCTTGAAAAACAAAGAGCAGATATTGAAGGTATGCGAGTTGCAATTATAAAACAAGTTGCTTTTCAAATTAATGATTTGAAAAACAAAATTGGTTCTAATACAAGAACTAATGTGTTTTTGCATTTTGCCATGGCAATAAGCTCAATTTTATGTGCATTTGGTCTTGCTAACTATTTGATGGGCTTATCAATTAAAGAATCTGCAAATTATCTGCATATGCCAACAAATATAAAAGTTTGGGTTGCATATTCTATACTTGTTTTTGGTGCAGCGTTGCTATTGAAACAAGGAGTTTACTTGTTCTTGCAAAGTTCAAATGATAAAAATATTTCACCAACAGCAAAATTTGCGCAAGGATTTATGGTTGTTTTATCACTTATATTTATGTTGGGTATTTATGTTGTAAACCTTGTATATTATATGAATTTAAGTGATTTTATGACATTTGCTGTATTTGTTTCATTGTTCTTCTCAGGACTTTTAACAGCATTGTCTTTAGGCTGCGGATATTTCAAACATACTTCAGGTGAATGGGCTGTAACACTTAATAAATATGAATACCGTGAAGATTTTGAAGCGGTATTGAAATCATACAGACAATGGATTGAAAGATATATAAACAGTTTTTCAAAAACAAAAATTCAAAATATAAAAGATAGAATATTTAACTTACAATTAAAATCAATAACGGAAGTTGTAGTTGGTATTTTAACAGCACCATTCTTAGCTTATGGTGTGTCAAACACTCTTGCAATGTGTTTCCCTGAAGCTGCAGGTTGGATAAGAATTTCAGGATTAAGATTTTCACCTGTGTTCTTGGTATTAGCAACATTTTTGATTATCTTTGCATTTTTCTCATTCGTTGCAGCTTTTACAGCTACCAAAAAAATTCAAGCTTCTCAGGTAATCAAACAAGATGGTTTTAGCGATTACAGACAACACGGTGTAAGTATTTTTGGTCTAGAGGGTACAAGAAAGCTTGAGTCAGATAGAAGAAGATCTTTATTTATCGGATGTTCAATAATTTTCATTGAATTTACAATGAACATATCATATTTTGCAACAGAAATCGGTGGAGATTTACAAGGTTTGTTTTTAAGCTTTGTAGCAGCTCTTGTACCGACAGCGCTTTTGATTGCTGAAACATTTATGCTTTCTCAAACAATGTTTGATGTATATGCAAGTGATGAGTTAATTGCAAAACTTGATAAAGATTAGAAATGATGCGAAATGAAACGGTTGAAAGGTTTTATAGTATTTTTATATATCTTTTTAACAGTACTGGTGTTAATAATACATCCAGTAATGCATAAGCCTGTTTCGCTTGAAAGTATGAATTTTAAAATTCAAGATCAGTTGATGAACCCACAACCTAGAGTAGTTTCGGATTTTGAGGTAAAAGTAAAGTTTACTGTAACTCATAAAAATGTTGCAAAAGCTCCTGATAAAACCATACATATCAAACCGGATGATGATAAACGGCTCTCATTTGATATAAATTCCTCTACTCAGGAAATTCAGCAGACTGATATTGAGTTAGAGGACAATTCTTCATACAGTACATCTGAAATAGATATGAATATGGAAGATCAAAGTTCGTATCAGGAACAAAATGTAAACTTCTCTGATCAGGAGATGCTTTTTACGGATCAAGATTTGAAAATCGCGGATATGGACCGTCCGACAGCAGGGCGAGACATAACAATGGAAATTCCTGAGGACAATGTTGAGCTCAAAGATAGTGATGAAGTCGGAAATCGTAAGTTTAAAGGTTCAAGAGAAGAGGTAATTGCATGGAATGTATGGCGCAGTAATCTTCAAAATAGAATAATGGATGAATCAGCTATAGAAGCTCCTGTCGGTACGTTGATATTGTTTAGTTTTGATGTCTCAGAGACCGGTAAAATTACAAATTTAAGCTACACTTGTTCAAGTAAAAAATATGCGGTTGCAGCAAAAGCTGATATGGTCAGTATATTAAAAAGACTGGAAGGGGATTCTGTACTTAATTTCCCTGATAATACAAAACGAAAAAAAGTAAGATTTAAAGGCGGATTTTTATTAGATTATTCAACTCAATATTCTTCACCTGAAGATTATTCAGATTATGAAAGGGTTAGATTATGATGAATAAAAAAACATTTCTGGTTACTGCAGTTGCAGTTCTCGCAGTGGCTATGCTATGTACAACATTTATAATTACAGGGCTAAAACCGCAGATGCATAAATCATTTATGCTGGAAATTATAAATGTGAAAATTAAAAAATAATATGGTATAATAAATTCAGATATGTATAGATGTAAAGAATGTAAAAGTTTATATAAAGAAAAAATAGATTATTGTGATTGCGGAAATAATGTATTTGAAGAAATTCCGGATGCTCCGATAAATCCAATAAAAGAAACTTCTGATGATAGAGAAGTTGAACTAAGACGACCGATTTTACCTGTAAATTGGTTGTCATTGATAGTATTTTCATTGTGTTGTATTTTTTCTTTGTGTTTTATATTATTTTTAGGACCTGAGCCAAAGAAAAAAGAGAAAACCCCGACTACAAAAGAAAAAGTAGTAGTAAAAGATATTCCTGATATTGATAAAATTTGGGATGATACACCTGCATATAAGGTTAGTTCAAGTTCAGTTTCAGATTTAGATATGTATAAAAGCGGTCTAAGAAACGCTCTAATGGCTAATCTTGATACTATTGCAATTGCGGGTGAGGGTACTTGTGAAATTCAGTTCTTTTTGGATGATCATGGTAATTTGAAAAAGAAAAAGCTTTATCAAAATACTGCCAATAAACCTTTAACTAATGCCGTTAAAAAAATGCTATCTGCAGTAAAAAAATATAATCCGCCACCACAAGGTTATGAAGGTTCTACAATAATAATGGAAGTCATCGGTAGTGGTGAAAATTATCAATTACGTTACAAAAATTAATTTTTGTAATTATTGTATATTTTTGTAAACTGTATTCATTGCGAAATTAAAGAATATTTCAGCAATATCCGAATACTTTTTTGTATGGGAACTAATATACAATCAAATTCGCCGTTATTGCAATTAATCCTGAAGAAGCAAATTTATGATTTGGCTATTTCTTCAGACAATGTTGTGCAAAATGATACTGTAAATAACGAAACTTCAGTCTCAAATATTGTTGATAAGATGATTGAGGCAAATAAAAATGCTACGATATATTCAATAGCTGATGATGCTGCTAAAAAAGCAACTGAATTGCAAATACCTGAATTAGTTACAAAAACAGATAATTGTAGCGGTAAAATATTAAAAATTGAGGATGTTAACAATAACAAAAAAATAAAAACATCTTTATCAATATCTATTGATGAACTGCCAGAACCCAAAATAGAAAATATAAAAAAGATAATTTACGATCTGCATCACAAAAAGCCTGATGATACACCAGATCCTGAAGATAAGCCTAAACCGTCATTTTTAGATGAATTTGATGATGTAGAGAGTATGTTTGAATGGCTTCATGAGAAAGACCCTACAATTTCAGCTGAAAATGGACTAACAAGATCGCAATTGATTGCATTGACTCAAGATGATGTCTGGGAAGATGCTAATCATGACTTTTTTGGTTCTTTGAACAGAATATTCAATGTTTTGGATAAAGATTCCGATTCTATTTTGACTGTAGATGAAATAAAAAAATTAATCGGTGAAGAAATAGGCGACTCATACGATGATTATAAAGCTAAAGTTGATGCTTATGCAGCTGAATTAGAATCTTATTATGAAACATTAGATATTCAAGGTAAACTGGAATTTTCAATAGACAGGGCACGTGAGTATTTTGAAGCTGCAGGATTATATGAGCAGCTTGAAGCTTTGGAACGTCTGGTAAACGGTGTAGATCAATACAGTGATGTAAAAGTAGGAAATATTTCCATAAGAGATTTAAACCCGGATTATAAAGGTGAAGAAGGCGAGCGTGTAACCTTTGGGGCTTATTCTATGGAAGCTTGGGTGGAAGAACATAACGGCGGAAATATAAAAATGTTTGCAAGTGATTATGATACTGCAGAGGTTGACCGAGGGTTGGTCTTGGATATAAGATTGTTGAATGGTAATTGGTATTCTTTTGTCGGGGTATTAATTCATGAATTGACACATGCAAAAGCTTTTCTTTATTCTTGGGCAGAAGAGCTCGGAGATGGTAATTATAAATATTCAAAAGCGAAAGCTTTAGAGGTAGCTCAAAGACTATATGATAATGGCATAATGTCAAAAGATGAATATGATTATTATAAAGATAATATTGCTTCAATAAGTTTTAATTCAGAAGAGTTTAAAAGATTAAAATATTTAGCATCTACTGCAAGAGGGGAATATGCGGCATATCAGGCTGGTGCTGATTATGGGGATAGCGTTGCTGAAGATATTTACAAATCATATATTCCTATAGATGACAGATATGTTTTTCAAATACCGGGTTTGACTGATGGTGTAAATGAAAAAAATGAGATAGATGAACATATAAAAGTCGGTTATCCTAATGAGGTTCTCCCTGATTGGAAATGGTGGAGTTACGCATAGTGTAATTTATTGTTAAATAAAATAAAAGAAACAAAAAAATCTACTTGACAAAATGTTAGTCATGCCTTACATTTATATTATAGATTTGATTTACTATTAATTACCACCATTTGTAAGGGTATTATAATTTCTCTCGGCGACGGGAGATTTTTTTATTGCCAAAAAACTTCTTGCCAAACTCCCATTTTTTCAAGTTTAGTTATGTGAGATTTAATTGTATGGGAACTTGTATTTAATATTTTGGCTATTTCTTTTTTTGTAAAATTTTGTTTTAATAACTCAAGAATAAACCTCTCTTGTTCTAAGAGAACTTTGTTTTCCTGTTTATTCATCGTATCTCCACTTTATAATTCCAACAATTAATGCTAGCATAAGGAATTTTACGATTGTATTGGCTGGTTGACCAATATTTTTAGTGGGAATTTAAGATAATAATAACAGCTCCAATTACAATGATGATAGAGCCTAAAAGTTTGCTTAAAATATTTTTTTCTTTGAACAGTTTCCATCCGAGTAATACATTCAAGATGACAGAGAGTTGAAATAAAGAAAGAGCATAAGATACGTTTATTCTTTCAAATACAAATGCAGTGGAAAAAGTCATTATGCCAAAGCATAGAGCGGTAATAATGTAAATGATAGAAATATTTAATGCAGGCGGTTTAATTTTAGAGAAATTATCTTTTAATAGTATAAGAAAAGAAAATACAGCTCCTAAAATACAAGTTGTGATTACAGAAAAGCTTACAGAAGATAGTAAAATGACTTTTTTTATAAAAACGGCTTCTATTGCGGAAAAAATTAGTGCATAAAATCTGTATTGTACGTCTTTTCTTTTGAAAATTTCTTTAAAATTTAAAGTTCCAAAAATAAAATAACTTCCAAAAATAATCAAACAAATTCCAATCAGCCCGAAAATATTAGGAAATTCTCCAAGCAGAAATATAGCAAAGATCATCCCGATAATCGCTTTATAGGAATTTATCGGGCC
>CALVAU010000050.1 GCA_944325615.1 Candidatus Gastranaerophilales bacterium
CAGCAAACTGCCAAGAATGCCGAAAACTAAAAGTAATTGCACATAACCAGAGTCTACAACTAAATATTTGTACAGCTTTAAATCTTCATAATTCGTTTTACTACTGATTAACCCTATATCTGTATGCCCTAAAATTACATTGGCTATTGTTAATCTACTGCTGAGCATTGTATCAATGGATGAGATTATTCTTTTAATAGCAGGGTTGTTACCGATCAACTGCCCATATCTAAAACATAATGGCAAATATATGCTTAATGCCATTAATATGAACGGTAAAAATTTTGCTAACATATTTAAGATATTATTGAATTTGAAATATTTTAATCCCACAACAAGTAGCCATATTGCTAAACTTAATATCAAACCGGTTCTTGATTCTGTGATCAAGAAGCACATCAATATTATGCCTATCATAATCAAAAGTTTATAAAAATTAATTTTCTTCCAATAAACACATAGATAAAGCAACATGATGTCCATTAGATTGAGCATCATCAAATTTCCATGTGTATATCCTAATACTGCTCTGCTTTCATAAATGCCTGCTGAAACAACAAAAGAAGATGCTATTACAAAAAAGGTTATAATAATCTTTTCATATAGCATGAACCTTAGCAATTTCCTTATATCAAGATTTTTAAGTGATATTACAGTTAAAATTAATGCCAGTATTCTGGAGTCTTTCGACACTATATAATTATAAATAAAAATTGCCATCAATATGGCTAATACTATTAAGTTAGTTTTATTGTATTTGTTTCTCAAAAAAATATATACACAGGATAACATCATGGAGGTCAAAAGGATTATTATCATATATCCTGAATATAATACAGTATCACTAAATCCATAATATAAATTAAGCAGCATAAATGAAATATATGGAAGTACCTCATTCTTTTTTACAACAATATCTTTTAATGCCAAACAACTCACCTCATTTGATAATTGTTAAAGATTGATATATATCTTCCAATCTTCTACTTTCATGCGAAAGATCATACTCGGTAGTTTCAAGAGTTACTCTCTCTTCCTTTTTGCTGTATGCCTTTTCAAATGCATCACACCAAACTATGGGATCAAGCTTTAAAAACTCAACTTTTCCGGAAATATCTACTTTACGCGGCACTGCTTCCGACAAAATACACGGCAAACCTGATACCTGAGTCTCTATATTGACAAAACCAAAACCTTCATATATGGACAGCAGTACAAATGCATCCATCGCTGAATAATGTCATAATGATTTTCTTTTAATATTTTTTTACCTGACACCATTGTTCTTTTAACTGCAAAAATTTATTTTGCGTTTTGCTCTTGACTATATATACTTTACTTCCAGCTGCTATAACTTCATCATAAAAATCTAATTTTGTATCATCAAATATAACGAAATCTACTTGAAATTTGCTTTTATCAATGTGTCTGAAAAAATTCATTACAAAAATGACATTTCCTCCAAGTCCAAGAGAATTTACCGACATCAATATTTTAGTTTTCATTTTTACTTCCTTCTGCAATTAAACGCTCTTTAAAGAAATTCCATGACTGCATTCTTATTCTACCTATATTTTCATCAACTTTATCCCAATCAGGCTTGGAATCAACACATAGATTTTCATTTTCTAAAGCACGGCTTTCTAAATCTAAATTCCTTAGAATTCCCTTAACTCTGCTTCTTTCATTCCCATCATCTGTATAAGTTTGTGAAATAAATTGCTTGTGAAATAACACAGAAAATACTGTGCAGTGAAATGAGTCTGTAACTATATATTCTGCATTCAATATCCATGCTAAAAAATCACATGGATCACAATGAAGTAAAAACTTTATATCATTCTTATTTGTGACTATCTTCAGGTTCTTTTCCGCCGCAAGTTTATTGGCATACGCCACAGGTCGCTCTGAATCTTTTACTAAAAATAAGAAAATATATCTTTTTTTATTAACTTTATTACTTACCTGCTTTTTCCAACTTTCTAAATCTAAAAGCAAACATGGATCACAACATATTTCAGGCGCCGAATTTGTGATGCACCTTATTTCATCTTTCATCAAATCCTCACGCAGCGTTATCATATCAAATCTCTTTATCAATTCAATCTCATCTTGCCCTAAAATCACCTTCTGATCTCCAAAAGACGCTGCGTAAGAATATTTTAATTTATCATCTTTAACAAAATCCAAAAAATATCGACTATCGTGATCGGTTAATTCTGTATTCCAAACTTGATCGCTGCCTACAATTACTATATCGTATTCCCTTGCTTTAGACTCTATATCCTCGCTTGTACACCGCGAAGAAAGATAAATATTTTTCTTAATGTACATATCAAATGCAATCTTCTTCTTAAAACGAAATGCAAGTCTGAAAACAGCAGTAATCAAACCTTTTAAACTCTTATTTTCAAGTCTCCATAAATATAAATCATTATGTATATAATCATTCTGATAATTTATAATCTCAGTATCCGGATACATTTCTTTTACTTTTGCCATAAGAGCGTATGCCTGCAATGCCGCCCCATAATTTCTAACATCATGAAAT
>CALVAU010000051.1 GCA_944325615.1 Candidatus Gastranaerophilales bacterium
GATAACAATTGAATTTGCAAAAAAAGTTTTGAACTGTGAAGCTTCTAAAAAGGAGTTGACAATAGAAGATGTCGCAAAAGTAGTTGCTGATTATTATGGTGTATCTATAGATGATTTTAAAAGTTCCTCAAGAAATCAAAAGGTTTCTAGTTCAAGACATATAGCAGTTTATTTATCAAGAGAATTGACAGAAAAAAGTTTTGAGGCTATTGCAGAATTTTTTAATAAAAAACATACGACAATGCTATATTCTTATGAAAAAATCAAAGATGAATTGAAACTGAATAAAGAGCTTGAAAGAACTGTATCAGATCTTAAAATTAAGTTAAAGGAATTATAAATGTACGATTATATAAAAGGTGTTTTTGCAAGTAAAAATGCAAATTCAAAAGGCTGTTTTATAACAATAGAAAATAATGGGATAGGTTATTTGATAGAAGTGATGTCAAGAGATTATTCAACAGTAGAAAAAACAGGCGAGGAAGGTAAATTATATACAGTTTTAATTCATAGAGAAGACAAGATGTCTTTATGCGGATTTTTGCACAAAGAAGATCGTGATATATTTTTAATTTTGACATCAGTTTCAGGAGTTGGCAGTAAGATGGCTCTTGTTTTGTTGGATGAATTTCAATCTTCTGAATTAATAGGTTTTGTAATTCAGGGAAATTATAAAGAATTAACAAGAGCAAAAGGTGTAGGTCCTAAATTAGCTCAAAAGATTATTCTAGAATTAAAAGATAAATTAATGAATTATAATAATACTGCACCAATTGAGATTAAGAGTGAAAAAATACAAAATACTCAAGCTATGGAAGATGCTCAGACTGTACTTATATCGTTAGGATATGAAAGAGAAGAAATTAAATCCGCATTTTCAAAAGCATTAATGAATTTAGATAGCAATGCTTCAGCTGAAGATATACTAAAAGAGTCGCTCAAAATACTTTCTGTTTAAGATTTCTTTTTTACGACTCTTTATAAAAACGATTATTAATTACTTTTTAAGTTAAAGCAAAAAGTAATATTAATGTTGCAATAGTCATAGCAGGACCAAATGGTAGAACTGAAATTTCACCGCCGTCTTTAATACCTTTGATTATTCTTACACAAGTAAAAATACCAAGTAAGAAAAGAGCAACAGAAGCTATAATGCATAAAACAAAGTTTTCCATTAATCCGTAGATATTAGCTACAGAGAATCCTGCTGCTGCTAATAAGAAAAATACGATTAAGAAAACTGTTAAATTGTCACCTTTAGCTCTGAGTTTTTTGAAGAATCCAGGTAGTACCAAAACAACTTGTACAGCAATGCTTATTGCTATTATATTAAGTAAAGAAAACCATCCGAAATAAGCCCCTAGACCAGCTGCAATGAAAGTATCTCCTGTTCCGAAAGCTCTTTTCTTAACAAGTAAATTGCCAACTCTAGCGAGCAGTTCCATAACAACAACACCGGCAATAATACCGAAGATTGATGTAGAAATTGGTAAATTCAAAAAGTTCTGAGTCTTAAATAGGAAATATCCTTTAGTTGCTAACTCGTTATCAATAAAATAGTGAGTTAATACAACATTATATACTAACCCTAATATGATTAAAAACCAAGCGTGCCCAGCGCAAATAACTTTTTCTTTAATATCAGTAACTGACATAACGAGTAAAGTACAGCCTGCTAAAAATACAAACAATGCATTTAATGTTAGACTGTATTTCAATAAACATCCGACAAGTAACAAACCTGTTAAAAATTCTACAATCGGATATTGAATGCTGATTTTTTCGTTGCAATATGCGCACTTACCTTTCAAAAATAAATATGAAAGAATTGGAATGTTGTGCCAAGGTTTAATTCTAGTGTCGCATTTTGGGCATTTTGAAGGTGGAAGTACAATAGACTCACCAGTCAATCCCCTTAGGGCTACAACATTTAGAAAACTGCCAATAACTGTTCCTAGTCCAAAAGTGAACAGCAAAATACAAATTAGTAATGTCATTTTTAATCTCCATTATTTTTAATCAATTCATACATTTTGCTTAAGGCTTTTTTTATTCTTCGAGAAACTTGCATTTGAGACATATTCATCCTTTCTGAAATTTCTCTTTGATTTAAATCTTGATAATAACTCAGTTCAATAATCTCTCTTAAATCCGGTGGTAAGCGTTTAATTGTACTTGCCAACATTATTTTGTTCTCATAAGCATTCATAAATTCCTGATAGTCATTTGCAGGAATTTTGTCTAAAAGAGAAATATCTTCATCTTCTTGCATAAATGATTGATCAAGAGATAAAGTACTTTTACATCTTTCAATTTCGATCACTTCGTTTATTTTGCTTACCGGAAGATCTAAATATTCTGCAATTTGTTCTGGAGTAGGATCTTCATTTCCGGTTTCGTTTAATTTCTTTTTAGCGGAATTGATTTTGAACAAGAGCTCTTGTAACTCTCTTGGCGCTTTTATAATAGAGGCCTTATCTCTTAGATAATGTTTTATTTCACCTTTTATAAAATAAGTCGCGTAAGTTTTAAATTTTGTATTCATATCAAGTCTGTAAAATTCAATAGCCTTAATTAAGCCTAAAGAACCGACTTGTATTAAATCTTCATTAGGAATTCCTGATTGCATAGCAATGGTATTTGCTATTTTTTTTACAAGATCCATAGCTTCTTCGACTATTTTAAGATGCAGCATTCTTTTCTTTTTTTCGTCTTTTGCGTTTTTGAACGAAATTAATAAAGCATCCAACTCTTCATATTGTTTTTCTTTAATATCCAAAAGTAAATCTCCACTTCTTTTTTAATTATATCATAACTTTTGTAAAATGGGAAATTTTAATTTAATTTAATAATTTGTTTTTGAAAAAATTGTTTATGCTAATATAGAACAAGATATCAGATAGATGGAGAGAATATAATGATTACCATAAAAGATGTAGAACACGTAGCTAAACTTGCAAGACTTGAATTAACAGAAGAAGAAAAAGAGTTATATACAAAACAATTGGGTGATGTATTGAAGTATGTTGATCAGATGAATGAAGTTGATACATCTAATGTAAAGCCCATGACACAAGTAATTGACTTTGTAAACGTAATGAGAGAAGACAAAGTCGTATATGAACAAACAAAAGAAGAATTGATGGCAAATGCGCCTGATGAAGAAAACGGATTTTTCAAAGTTCCAAAAATAAATTAGAAAAGTCCAAGTTTTTATTAAGAGTAGTTGGAATTATATAAACAAATTATGTGGGGTTAAAAATGACAAAATATATTTTTATAACAGGCGGTGTAGTTAGTTCTTTAGGCAAAGGGATAATAGCGGCATCGCTTGGTAAGCTTTTAAGAGCAAGAGGTTTTTCTGTAATAAACCAAAAATTTGACCCCTATATAAATGTTGATCCAGGAACTATGAGCCCGTTTCAACATGGCGAAGTCTTTGTAACTGATGATGGAGCTGAAACTGATTTAGATTTGGGGCACTATGAAAGGTTTACTGATACCAACTTAGGTAAGTATAATAACGTAACCTCAGGTAGTGTATATCAACATGTAATAAAAAAAGAAAGACGCGGAGATTATTTAGGCGCTACCGTGCAAGTAATTCCGCATATAACTAACGAGATTAAATCAAGAATAATAGGTGCAACAAAACAATTTAAGCCTGATTTCCAACTTATTGAAATTGGAGGTACGGTAGGTGATATTGAAAGCTTGCCTTTTGTAGAAGCTATCAGACAATTTAAAACTGAAGCAGGTATTGGTAATGCGATTTCAATTCATTGTACATTGCTTCCATATCTTCCGACATCAGGTGAATTGAAGACAAAACCTTCTCAACATAGTGTAAATGTATTGAGAAGTTATGGTATTCAACCTGAAATTTTAGTTTGCAGAACAACAAAACCGATACCTAAAACAGAAAAGGAAAAACTTGCTCTGTTCTGCTCGGTTCCGAAAGATGCCGTAATTGAATGCAGAGATATGAAAAGTATTTATGAAGTTCCGCTTGCTTTGGAAGCTCAAAATATGGCTCATGTTGTACTTGACATGTTGAGAGTTGAAGATAAACAAGCTGATTTATCAGGTTGGGAAAACCTTGTAGAAAAAATTAAAAACCCTAAAAAAACAATAAAAGTGGCAATAGCAGGAAAATATACTAAATTATCAGATGCATATATTTCTGTTGTTGAATCCCTAAAACATGCAGGATATGCAAATGATGCGGCTATTGAAATTAAATGGATCAATTCAGAGGATTGCGTTGATTTTGCAAAATGCAAAGATCTGATGAAAGATATTCAAGCTGTAGTTGTACCCGGCGGATTTGGCGTAAGAGGTATTGAAGGTAAATTGAATGTTATCCGATATGCTCGAGAAAATAATTTACCGTTTTTAGGACTGTGTCTAGGTATGCAATGTGCAGTAATTGAGTATGCAAGAAATGTCGTAGGACTAAAAGGAGCGAATTCTGCAGAGTTCGATGAAAATGCACAGTATCCTGTAATTGATTTAATGCTCGAGCAGAAAAATGTTCAAGGATATGGCGGTACAATGAGATTAGGTGCTTATGACTGTATTTTGAAAAAAGGATCTAAAGCTCAAAAGGCTTATGGTAAAGAAAAAATTTCTGAAAGTCATCGCCATAGATATGATGTTAATAATGAATTCATAAGAGAATTGGAAGATGCAGGGCTGGTATTTTCAGGAATGTCTCCAGATGGTATGCTTGCAGAAGTTGTTGAGTTGCCAAAACTTGATTGGTTTGTTGCTTCTCAATTCCATCCTGAGTTTAAGTCTCGTCCTGAAAGACCTCATCCATTGTTTAAAGGCTTGATTGATGCGGCTGTTAAAAAATAATGAAAAATAATATCTTACAAGAGGAGATTTAACCTTTGGAAACAAAGCCAAATTCAGGATTATTTAATATTATCGGGTTGTTGTTACTGTTTTTAACCATACCTTGTTTAGGTCTGCTATGTTGGAATATATTGGCGTTGTTATGCTTGATTTTTGTTATGATAACTCCGATGATAGTTGTTGTCGGACTTGCAAATATTAATCCTTTTGAACTTATTGGTATTGAAGCTGCAAGATTTGTTCTCTTATTTATAGCATCTTTAGTTGGTTTAAGTCTTTATGAGTCCGGCAAAACCAAAAAAAATATAGGATGTTATATCACAGGTCTTGTTATGGTTATTTTTTCTTATATTATTTATTATAATTTATTTAGAAAGACTCTGTTACCTAGCGGTATTTTCTTTTAATTAATTTATTAATATATAATAGTCGCCTTGACGATAAGGTTTGTTCATTGTATTTTAAATATACTGATTAGTTTTATTGGGGAGAAATTGATGGAAGATAATAATCTAAAAAAATTTTCAGCAGTGCAGTTTTTGAATTTTGCTCTGGGATTTTTCGGACTGCAATTTGCTTGGCAGATGAGAATTATTTTATCTGGACCGGTAACAGAGAGTTTGGGTGCCTCACCATTAATATACGGTTTGATTTGGCTTGCAGGACCTTTTACAGGAATGGTTGTACAACCATTAGTTGGTGCAATATCTGATAAAACAATTTCTCCATTCGGTAGAAGAAGACCTTATTTGCTTGGTGGTGCATTAATTGCATCTTTAGCATTGTTGATTTTTCCAAATTCTGCAAATGTTGCACAATTCTTACATAATATTACAGGCATTGAATTCCCTGCTTTGACAGCCTTGTTTATTGCAGCAATAATGATTTGGGTAATTGATGCGTGTATTAACATTGCACAAGGCCCTTACAGAGCTTTGATTCCTGATGTTGTACCGGCTGAACAACACTCTATTGCAAACTCCTTTATTTCACTTGCAATAGGACTAGGATCTGTTGTTGCAGCAGGAACTGCTCCTTTTTTGAAATATGTTTTTAAGTATCAAATGTCAGTAAATGCACAGTTTATTATGGCTGCAGTTGCCTTTACGCTTGCAATGGCTTGGACTTGTATAACTATTAAAGAACATTCTATAAGAAAAGAAGTTGAATTAGCTCATATTGCAGAGAAAAAAGAAGATAATTTTTTAGATTCTTTGAAAGACTTTTTTGCAATGTCGCCTGAAGTTTCTAAAATTTGTCTTATGCAGTTTTTTACTTGGATTGGAACTATGTGTTTGTTGATTAACTTCACTCAGTATGTAATCCATACAATTTATGCAGTACCAGATTTATCAAATGCTGATTTTACAACCAAAATGCATTTTTTAGATGCTGTTACAAACGGAACTAATTTTTCTTCAATATGTTTTGCTATATTCAATTTGGTTTGCTTTTTAGTAGCAATTCCAATTGGTATGTTATCAGCAAAATATGGAAATAAAAAAGTTCATATTATTTCACTTATTACGATGATTTTAGCATATTTAGGTATGGCGTTTACAAAGTCACCAGTGGCTGTTGCTATTTTAATGGGTGTTGCAGGTATTGGCTGGGCAAGTATTTGTGCTTTACCTTTTGCGATGCTTTCTCAGTATATTAAAAAAGGTACAGAAGGTTCTGTTATGGGTATATTCAATATCTTTATTGCTGGTCCGCAAGTATTTGTATGTACTCTTGTTGCTTGGATTATTTCAAAATGTTCTTTTATGGTAGGCGATACTATAAATATTAATCACCATTGGGAATATGTTTTCATAATTGGTGCTATATGCCTTTTGGTTGCAATGTTTGTTGCTTCAAAAGTTGAAGAAAAAACTCAAGAATAAATACTTTAAAATCCTTTAAAATAAAAAGCAGAGTAATTCAATACTCTGCTTTTATAATTTAAAAAATAATGTAAAAAAATACAGACTAAAATTAATTTAGTCTGTATTTTTTTACTTTTAAATATTTATACATTTAATATAAAACCGCCTTTATCAGCATTTTTAAGTTTATCACCTTCTATTTTTGCCCTAAGATTTTTTATGTATTTATAAACATAATCTCTAGGTAATTCAAGAAGTGTCGCTAAATCTTTTGCATAAACTATTTTATTATTATTTTCTAAGAAGTAATCAAATACTTTTTGTTCTCTATCTGTAAGTGCTTTTTTAAATACAACTCTTACTTCTTCTCTTAAAATATCTACATGTTGAGATTTTGTAGCAGTTTTAGCGGTTTTTGGTTTTGTTGTTTTTACCGCTTTTACAGCTTTAGTAGTTTTGGTCGGTTTTACTTCTTTAGCAGTTACAGTTTTTGTTGTAGTATGAGCTTTTGGAGCAGATTTTTTTTCTGGTTTTGCATCAATATTTTCTGTAATATCCATTTTAAGATTGCTAACAGAAAATGGTGATGGTGAGATTTCTTTTTCTCTTTCATATGCTCTATCAGCAATTGTGCTAAGTCTTTCTGCTTTTGAAGGCATCCAATCATCTGCTGTAGATACAACAGGTTGTCCTTTTAAAACTATATCTATTAAGTCATTTGTCGGTTTTGCTTCTTCTATTTTTTTACCCAACCTCGCCGCAAATTCTTCTAATGTAATCTTTTCTAATGAGCTTCTCCATTGTTTAATCTCTTCCTTGCTCAAGTATTCAGACATTCATTAATCTCCTTAAACTGTGTAATTGTCTCACTTACTATTCTTAATGTATCATAAATTTCGAGTAATGGCTCAAAATGTTTCGGTACGTAAATTTTTATGTTTATTGCTTTACAAAGACTTGAAAAACCTTTGAAATAGTTGTTTGTATTTTAGTACATAACCCCAGAATCAAGGATTTTCTGGACTTCGGATTTCATAATTTTATGAATTTCATTTATAGGTTTTGTACCGTCAATGCTTATGAAATTGTATTCAGTTTTCATATCATTATATTGTTCCAAGCATTTTTTCTGATAAATTTCAAAGCTTTTATAAAAGTCAGTAGAAAAACCTACATCTCGGCCGCTTTCGTAAAAATCAAGTCCTGTGGTGCCGATAATTCTTTTCAAAAGAACATCTACTGGCATATCAAGGTAAAATATCAAATCCGGTTCAGGTGCATATTCATACAAATTCTTAACCCATTCAATATTTTGCCCTCTTACAACATCTCTAGCAAGAGCTGTATAATAGTATCTATCTAAAAGTACAATAAATCCTGATTTTAAAGCAGGTATAATCGTGTTTTCCAATCTATCTGCAAAATCTGCAGCATATAAAAGGCTGTATGTTGTGGCGTTTAATAAGTTTCTATCTTTGGCATCATCGATTACATTAGCGATAAGTCTTGAAGTTTTCCACTCTGATACCATAACGCCGTAGCATTGATCTTCTATTGCTCGTTTTAAAAGCTCAAGTTGTGTTGATTTTCCGCTGCCGTCAGTTCCTTCTATTACTATAAGCAGACCGTCATAGTTATGTTTTTTCTTAAATTTTTCCATTACAGCGTAACTCCTTTTGCTTCCAGAACTTTTTTGAGCATTTCTCTTATTTCAACCTGTTTTTTGTGAATTGAATCTGTTGCATCAATTTTTACAAGCCCAAATTCTTTTACCATTTTTTGATATTCTTTTATTACTCGAGTTTGGAATATCATATAACTTTCGTAAGGATCATTGCTTAATTTTAAATCCATACCGGCTTCGTAGAATTTTGGTGCTCGATTTGCGCAGATTCTTTCCATTGAAATTTTAGGGTTAATATCAAAATATATTGCTAAATCCGGTTTTATTGCAAAGTCATAGACTTTT
The DNA here is from genome assembly GCA_944325615.1 of Candidatus Gastranaerophilales bacterium. GTDB lineage: Bacteria > Cyanobacteriota > Vampirovibrionia > Gastranaerophilales > Gastranaerophilaceae > Scatenecus. The sequence continues at coordinate 8,698 of CALVAU010000051.1, forward strand.
CTGACCCATTGCGGATCAACGCCTCTTGCAACATCTCTTGCAAATGCTGTATAGGCATATCTATCGGCAAGTACAATGAAACCAGCTTTCAGGGCCGGATCAATGACTTGTTTTAATCTATCAGCAAAGTCAACGGCGTGCAATAGAGAAAAAGTCCTTGGTGAGAGCATATTTTTCTTCTTAGCTAATTTTGTTGTCTGGCTAATCAACTCTGATGAGTTCCACTCAGTAAAAATTACATCTTGACCGATTGATTTAAGCCAATCTCTTAATAATGCTAACTGAGTTGACTTTCCGCTGCCATCAATTCCTTCTACGCAAATTAATGTACCTTTTAAATTATGTTTTTCCGTTAATTTAGACAAATTTTTGACCTCTTTTTCTTGTATTTTAAATCCTTTTATAAGATTATGCTTCTAGCATTGAAGTACTTATTTTCCCAAATTTTGCAGACATATTATCGATTAGGTGAATTAAATATAATTCAGGTTCTAAATCTCTTTCATTCAAATCAATAATTGCACCCCATTCAGCTCGGCCGTGGTGAGCTGCTATCATTTTTGCAACTTCTTTGAAGCCTTGTGTCATACAGATTGAAAAACCGTATTGTGAATGGGTAATCCATTCTTTTCTAAAATCTTCATCATAATCAATCAGTCCAGTTTCTAAATCAATTGTATATTCAAAGATTTTCCCTATATCGTGCAAAATACAGGCTGCATAGATATTATCTCTATTTGGTTTATAATCCATTGCATTCATATTAATCTCTGCAAACTTAAGACATTCTACCGTATGCACTAACAATCCGCCAATGTAGTTATGGTGCATAAGTTTAGCAGCTGGTGCAACTTTTATTAGATCTTTATGCTTTTCAAAATAATCTGTTAAAAAGTTTTTTAGCTTTTCATTTTCTATTTTTTCAAAGTAAGATGTTAATTCTTTGAAATAGGTTTCTCGTTCAGTTTCATTAAGTCCCATTTTCGCTTCTTTTACAAGCTCCAATGAATTTATCAGACAGTTGTTAAATTTTTCATTAAAAGAACCTGAAACGATTCTCAAAAGGTTTCCACAGCGGAATAATTTACTATCCATTCTATTTAGTGCTTCTTCCCAGAGTATGCAATTTAAAAGTGAATCATCTTCTGTATTGCGAAGTTGAAGCTTCCCCATTTTTGTACCGGCTTTAGTATCTCCTACTGAAAAAATTACTACTTCATATATAATATCTGTACTGAACATTTTTATAATTCAGCTTACGTAATTTCGTAATGCTGCCTTTCCTTAATTTCTGTCTCTATCAATAATTTTTTTATCTTTGCCCCAGATAAATGATGATCTGATTTCGGAGCCGATTTTTTCGATTGAATGCTCTTGATTTTCTTTTCGTAATTCATTAAATTTTTTGCATCCGCTTTTCATTTCATTCATAAATTCATCTGAGAACTTTCCACTTTGAATATCTTTCAAAATTTCCCTCATTGCAGTCTTTGATGCTTCACCGATAACTTTGGGACCTCTTGTCATATCACCGTATTCTGCAGTGTTTGAAATTGAGTATCTCATATCGGCAAGACCGCCTTCGTAAATCAAATCTACAATCAATTTCATTTCATGCAGAGTCTCAAAGTAAGCCATATAAGGAGAATATCCTGCCTCTACAAGAGTTTCATAGCTGGCTTTGATCAGTGCGCTAATTCCTCCGCAAATGACAGCTTGTTCCCCGAATAAATCAGTTTCCGTTTCTTCTTTGAAGGTCGTTTCAATAATTCCTGCACGACCGGCGCCGATTGCAGAAGCATAAGATAGCGCAACGTCTTTAGAATCGCCTGAGATATCTTGATATACCGCAATTAAGGATGGAACACCTTTTTTAAGCTCGTATTCACTTCTTACAGTATGTCCCGGACCTTTTGGGGCTACCATAATTACATTGACACCTTCTGGTGCTACGATTTTTTTGAAGTGGATATTAAATCCGTGAGAGAACATCAAATATTGACCTTTTCTCATATTAGGTTTGATTTGACGCTCAAAAACTTCAGCTTGAATTTCATCGGGAATAAGGATTTGTACGATGTCAGCCCATTTTACGGCATCTTCAATTGACATTGTCTTAAATCCGTATTTTTTTGCTTTTTCATCACTTTTTCCACCGAGTCTCAATCCCAATACAACATTGCATCCTGAATCTTTGAGATTCATAGATTGTCCATATCCTTGAGAGCCGAAGCCGATGATTGCTATTTTTTTAGATTTAATTAAATCAGTATCAATAGCTTTGTCAAGATAAATTTTTAATTCACTCATTTAAAACACTTCTTTCTTTTATACTCCTTCAGTTAATTCTAGCACAAATAAAAAAGAAGTGAGTGAAATATTTTTAACTGTTAATTCGTTACAATTTTGCTGTTTTCGCCGAAAAGAAATACTTGTATTGCGTTTTCGGTTGATTTTACGGGTTTGTAGAAATGTTTTACTAATACAATTTGATTTTGTATCGGAGTATAAGCTTTATTTTTTAAGTATTCGCCTAATTTATCAGCGGTTTTTGTATAATTTTTTTGCTTAATAAAGGGATAGAAAACGCTTCTTCTTCTGTCAATTTCTGATATTGCGTATTTTAGTATGTCATCATAGCTGATTTCATACCCGTCATTTGTAATAAAATCAATTATAAAATTGTTATTATCGCTTGTTGTAATTGAAAGATATGCAATAATTCTTTTATGCACAGGCTCTTCAAGCACGTATCGGTTTTTGTAGAATTGAGAATACCCACCTAAGATTGGTTCTTGAAATTCTTGTTTGATACGTTCTAGTGAGGCTTTATAAATTGTTTCGATTTCGCTGTTGTAGAGTTTACATACCGCTTTTGCGTCGCTGTTATTGAACGGTCTGAAGCCGCAAGGAATTTCTTTAGACTTTTCAAAATTTTCAACTTTCCATAAAGTTTCACTCGCGCATTGTCTGAATCCGCATCCGTCTGTAAAAAGTTTCAAAAGTTCATCGTGGCACTCGTCAACCGAGACTATAAATGATGTTGCGCCTTTTGCAGAATATCTTGAGGTTACAAAATCAATTAATTGTTTCCCTGCATCATACAGATTGTTTTGGAATACAAGTCTTGTAATATTGATTTTATATGGGTTTCCGATTGCAGGCTCTATCGTGATTATTCCTAAAATTTCTTTGCCGTCGAGTAAAATATAAGATTCGTTTAAAAATTTGTATTTTAAAGGTAATAATGAATTGATAATTCCAAAAGGCTCATTAAGTAAAGCTTTTGAAAAAAGTTCACCTTCAGAAGAGCCCAGATATGAAATCATTTTTTTTATTTTAGGATAATCAAAACAATTTAATTTTCGGATACGTGTCATATTCTTATTATATATTCTATTTTAATGTTTCGCAAGTTTGTGTTAAAATTTTTGTGAAGAGGGATATTATGAAAATTGCGATAATAGATGATGATAAAATTACAGTAAAAAGTGCGGAAAACCTGAAATTAAACGGTAAAAAAGGCGCAATAGTAAAAGTTTTAGGCTGCGGGCTTTGTGGGTCTGATATAGTTAAGTTCAGGGAAAAAATTTCTAAAAACGGAACTGTCTTAGGACATGAAATTGTAGCAGCGATTGTAGAAATAGATTCCTCAACAGAATTTAAGGTCGGCGATAAAATAGTTACATCGCATCATATTCCTTGCGGGAAGTGTATTTACTGCAAATCAGGAAATGTCTCTATGTGCAATCATTTTAAAAGCACAAATATAATTCCTGGCGGATTCAGTGAATATGTTTATTTATCAGAAGAACATCTTGAAAATGTAGCTCATATATTGCCTGAGAATATGGATGAAATCGAAGGATCATTCTACGAGCCTTTGGGGTGTTGTATAAGGGCTGTGCATCGTGCAGATTTGATGAAAAATTCGACAGTACTTGTCGTCGGACTCGGCTCTATTGGGATTTTGATGGCACAAGCCCTAAAAGCACATGGAATGAATGTTATCGGATGTGATTTGATTGATCAAAGAGTTGAGCTATTGAAATCTTTAGGTATTGAAGCTATAAATTCTTCAGATTTTGATAAAACAAAAAAATATATCTCTGATAAGACCGATAATTACGGAGTGGATGCCGTATTTATGACGTCAGGTGCAGATAAGGCGATTGATTTTGCACTTAAAATGGTAAGGAACGGCGGTAAAATTCTTGTGTTTGCAAGCACTCCAAAAAATTTTGGGTATCCTAATAACGAAATATATTACAGAGAATTGACTGTTCTTGGCAGTTACTCACCTGCACCTTCAGATTTAGCGGAGTCTCTGGATTTGTTGAAATCCGGTAAAGTAAATGTTAAAGGTTTGTCAACAGTTTATGCATTTGATAATATTGAAAAGGCTTTTGAAGATACAATTTCAAATAAAATCTTAAAAGCTTATATAAAAATATCTTAGAAAAGGTAGAATAAATGAAATCAATACAATATTACGGACCGCAAAATATTAAGTATGAAGATGTTATGGTAAAACCGCCCGAAGAAGGTGAAATCGTTGTCAAAATCATGTCAGCTTTGACTTGCGGTACTGATGTAAAGACATATAGACGCGGTCATCCAGTTTTAATAAAAAACATCCCATCAGGGTTTGGCCATGAATTTTCTGGGATTGTAGATCGTGTCGGTCACGGAGTTACAAAATTCAAAGTCGGTGATAGGGTTGTTTGTGCAAACTCTGCGCCTTGCGGTGATTGTTTTTATTGTAGGCGCGGTGAATATAATTTGTGTGAGAACTTAAATCTCTTAAATGGAGCTTACGCACAATATATCACAGTGCCGGCAAGAATTGTTGAAAAAAATACTCTTATTTTGCCTGAAGATTTGAGCTTTGATAAGGCTGCTTTTTGCGAACCGCTTGCAAATGT
>CALVAU010000052.1 GCA_944325615.1 Candidatus Gastranaerophilales bacterium
GAGCATTTATGCATACTGATATGACTATACGGGAAGGGATTGTTATGTATTTAAGAAATATTGTCGTTTGGGGGCAAAATTTTTGCTACGTTCCCCTTAATAGGGATATTCTAAAAATGAGAATTAAAAGGCAAATATTTCAAGCGTCATTGCTGATAAGAAATGAAATAGGACAGGAATATGGCTTAGATAAGCAACGTAGAAAGGCCTTTTCCAGAATTAAAGAAGCAGGTATATTATTATCTGATAATCTATTTGATAGATTAAAATGGTTTAATAAAAAATTTAAGCCTGACGAATTAGAATCTTTATGTAAAATAATTACAAGTAAATTGGAGGAAGCATGAGTGGTCTATATTTGATATCACCATCTAAAACAGCTTTTTATCTTAAAGAAGAAATCAAACAAAAATCACTTTTAGAATTGCAAAAACATTTTAACCCGATTATTTTTTCGAAACATTTTTTTGAAAAACCTTGCAATGGTTTTTCCTCTTCTATTGAGGATCGTGTTGCAGATTTGCATGCGGCATATCAACAGCAAAGCGCGGATACTGTGATGGCATATTCTGGCGGTTTTAATTGTAATCAACTATTAGATTATATAGATTGGGAAATATTGAATCAAAATCCTAAACATTTGTGTGGAATGTCCGATATTACGGTTCTTTTAAATGCGGTATATGCTAAAACTAAACAAATAACATTTTTATCTCCAGTTTTTACGCAGTTTGCTACTTTTGGACTAAATAAACATGATTTTTCTTATCAATATTTTTTAGCTATGCTGAAACAAAAAAAGGTAGTTATTCCTCATAGCTTGCTTCATAGTGATGATCGTTGGCAAACTATTCGTTCTAGAGAAGATATTTGCTATTTTAATCTTCAAGATTTTTCAGGTACTCTTATTGGCGGTAATTTATCATCTTTTGCTTTGCTTTGCGGTACTCCATACTTTCCTAAAAATGATAAAACTGTTCTTTTGTTAGAGGAAGATGACCATGTCCGCTCAATGCCAAGTGGAAATGGACCAGATTTCTTTTTTGAACGTCAGCTTACTCAGTTGACACAAATGTCTTTTTTTCAAACGGTTCAGGCTATTTTAATTGGAAGATTTAAAAAAGAGTCTTTTATGGATAAAGAAAAAGTTAGCAAGTTTATAGAAAATAATCCCAAATTAAGAAATTTACCATTGATTTATGGTCTGGATTTTGGACATACCAATCCTGTACTTACATTTCCGATTGGAGGAAATTGTCATTTTTCAGCAAAGACAAAGGAACTTGAAATTTTTTATTAAATTTGTGGTTGATTTGTATGATATTTCGTATATTTAGTTGATTGATAGAATTAAGTACAGATTGACGAAACGAAGTTCCATCTTTAAGGGAAATTGGATTTATTAATTCTTGATAGATATTATCAATTTCTGCTTGGGTAAGTTTTTTTATACTATTTAATGCATTCGGATCCCAATTGGATATTTTATCTTTAAATTTAATTGAGTATAATAAATACATTGCCTTTATTTTATCATTATCTAAACATTCAAGTTCTTTATCAATATCAATAGAGTGTTTGTTTTGCATATAAGGAAACAATATTGTGAATGTTTCGTTGTCGGGATTATGAAGTTTTTGCAGTGCATTAACAAGAAATAAAGGATAAATACTACGTTGACTTCCTAATATTATTTTTTGTTTATTTTGCCACAATGAAGCATAATTTGCCCAAAAGAAATCAATATCTAAATTATATGTATTTTCACCCAATTTATAATGTATGTTGGTATCTCTCTGTTTTGAAATTAGAATTTCTCTAGTATGAAATTTTGTATTTAATTCAACAAAATCTTTTGTTGAATAAGTAGGAAAGAAAAAATATTTATCTATATCTAATGTTGGAGGCTTTAATAAAAGAACGTCTTTTTCAATGATCTTACATTTTTCATGACATAATTTGCATGTAGGAATATCAAAGCAAGTATAATTTGTTTTTCCGGTTCGAGAATGCAAACTTTCTTTTAAGCAATCAATTTTGCCACAAGAACAAATAATGATATCTCTTTTATCAGAATAAATGTATCCTTGTGACGCAAGAATATCAACCTTATCAAATAATTGAGATTTCATATACAAATCACTAAAGCTAGAATTAGTAACTATTCCTAATCTTTGACAAGTATTAGTAAATTTGGGAATATAGTCAACTTGGTTTTTATATGTATCTAATAAATTTAAAAAAGTTGTATTTTTTCCATTTAATTTTTTAGCTAAAAAATAAGCGAATACAGGAGATAAGAACATTCCAGTTTTTTGATATGATGACGGTTTAATTGGTAGAGTTAGAATAGGAATATTGTTCATTGCGTATAATTTTGTCATTTTTGCAGTATATGCTACATAAGATATTTTGCTTTATTTGTCAATATGATATTACTTAAGTTTTGTTGAAGCTTTATCCATAGATTAAGCTGTACCTTAAATAATACCAATTCAAATCTGATTTATGCTAACCAATATATCTTGATAGGCAATAAGCTTCACACTGTATAAAATGCTTTGGGAAACAACTTCAATGGATACATGCAACACGGACTCGATTAAATTATTGATTTAAAAAGAAAAAAAGACGCTTTTCGGCGTCTTTATCTTGATTGGCAGGGGCAGTAAGATTCGAACTCACGACACCCGGTTTTGGAGACCGGTGCTCTACCAACTGAGCTATACCCCTATCGTTAACTCTCATCTTTCATACACAAAGCCGTTTAATAAATCAAGTACTTTTTTTACTTAGCCCCTATTTTTATTCTTCATCAGGCGAATAATCCAAAATTTTCATCACCAAATCATAATCAAACCCCGCTCGCACCAATGTTCCCATATCTTTTTGGCGCATTTCTTTCCGTTTCTCGACATCTTCCCGAAAACCGGCGATTTTTTTCTTGCGGACAAAATTGAGAGCGGTTTCCCAAGGGTCATAATCCGCATCTTCAAAACATTGCTCAATCGTTTCAAAACCGACCCCTTTTTCACGCAGTTTATTCTCAATATAACGCCTTGGCTTTCCGGCCGCCAAATATCCGCGAATTTTATTTTCCGCAAAACGACGATCATCAAGATAATGACATTCCTCAAATTTCTTGAGCACTTCTTCAGCCCAGAGCAAAGCCTCCCCTTGGTCAAAATCTTTATTATAGCGGGCATATTCCACAATTTTTTTCTGCAATTGTTCTCGTAATTTTTGCACACTGGTATCAAAGCGCCGCAAATAATACAGAGCAATATTTTGCAGCCGCGTTTTTGTAATTTTCTTGGGCACCCGCACCTTTTTGGGCTGAGTTACATCTT
>CALVAU010000053.1 GCA_944325615.1 Candidatus Gastranaerophilales bacterium
TACCTTTGTTAATTCAACTTCCATATCAAATCTGTCGCCAGGACGTACAATATTTTTAAATCTTACACCGTCAACTCCGGCATATAGAGTTAATTTTCCAGCAAACTCTGGCATTGTCATCAAAATCGGTGCTGAGCATTGCGCCATAGCTTCAAGCTGCAAAACCCCCGGCATAATAGGGTTTCCAGGAAAATGTCCTTGAAAAAATTGTTCATTCATTGTCAAATTTTTATAACCTTTTGCATATTTACCAGGCACACATTCTGTAATTCTATCTACAAGAAGAAACGGAAATCTGTGAGGTATCATTTCCATTATCTGCATCGTATCAAAAGATAATACTTCTTGTTTTACTTCTTCTGTCATTTTATCTCTCCTATATTTTTATATTACTTACATTCTATTAATTTATCTTTTAGCATTTTGGCAACTCTTATATAAACCGCATGTCCTGCCTCTTTTAAAAGAATTTGGCATTTCATATTAAGCGGATTTACACCAGTCAAATAAAAATCACCAACCAAATCCAAAATTTTATGTTTTATCGGCTCATTCTCACTTCTTAACGGGGATGTATAGCCTTCATCTTGAAGCCCAAGAGTGTTTTCGATATTTACGCCTTGCGCAAACCCGAGCATTTGAAATTTTTTCAAATCTTTATAAAATCCGAAAGTCCTTGCTTCAATTATTTCCTCTTGATTTTTAGGGTTATAAGCAACCCATTTTCTTGTCAAATCAGGATGATCATAATTTACTGCGTATGAAATATACAATTCATCTGACGGTAAAACTACGAGACTTGTTTTTCCATTCAGATAATATACAGGTTCTCTTACTGTATAAAATTGTTTCTTTTCAAAAAAATGTTTTTCAATACCTGCGCTTTTGAAAAGTTCAACCCATTTTTTTGAACTTCCGTCAAGTGCGGGGACTTCCATTTCTTCCATGCAAATATCTATGCTGTCTATCCCGCAAAATGCCAAAGCCGCTGATAAATGTTCAGTCAACATTGCTTTTGCTTTTTTATTCCCTAAAACAACGCAATGATCAGTTGATAAAACATTATCAGCATCAGCTTCAAACGGATCTTGACCGTTTACAAAATATCTGATTTTACCTGATTTTGATGGGAAAAATTTGACAGAACACGGCTTGTTTTTCATTAAGCCGTGTCCTGATATCTCTACTTCTTTAAGAATTGTGGTCATTATTTACGTTTTCCTCAAATTCTTTTAATAACGGTTCATATTTTCTGAATTTTGCAAAAATATCTTGTGCATCTTTCATTGTCTTAAGTTGTTTAATAAATTCTTTTCTTGGTACCGCAGGAATACCAACAACAATTGATTTTTCAGGGAATGATTTTGTAACACCAGCTTTTGCTGTAATAATAGTATCTGATCCGATTTCAATGTGATCAGCTAAACCGGCTTGACCTGCAATTACAACTCTATCGCCGATTACACAGCTTCCTGCAATACCTACTTGAGATACGATCAGACAACCTTGACCGATTTTACAGTTATGACCAATCATTACCAAATCATCAATTTTTGTATTATCACCAATTGTTGTATTTTCAATTGTACCTCTATCGATTGCAGTATTTGCACCGATTTCGACATTATTTCCGATTTCAACCGCACCGATTGAAGGAATTTTGAAAATTACATGTTTTGTATTAGTTTCTTTTATTTCACCATCTTTTCTTGCTTGTTCGATATTATCCGGATTTTCAGTTACAAAGCTGAATCCGTCAGCACCTAAAGATACACCATGATGTAAAATTACATCATCTCCGATTTTAACTCTGTCACCGATATTCACTCCTGCGTGGAAGAAACAGTTTTTACCGATTTTTACTCCGCCGCCGATGTATGAATTTGCAAGAATTTTTGTATTGTCACCAATTACGGCGTCATGTGAGATAACTACATTCGGACCGATTTGAACATTTTCACCTAATTTTGCAGTTTCATGCACAACTGCTGTCGGGTGAATACCTTTATTTACTTGAGGTGCTGTATAGAACAGATTGAGAAGTTTCATCATTGCAAGTCTAGGACGTTCTACTTCGATTGTTGTCAAACCGTCAATTTGAACACCTAACGGTACAAGTGCTGCTTTAGCTTTTGATTTTGCAAGATTTGCAATTTCTTCTTCACCAAGCGCCAAAGCCAAAGTGTTTTCATCTGATAAAAGCGGTGGTGCTATTTGTGAAATTTTAGCATCTTGAGCTTTTGTGAGCATTCCGCCTACAATTTGTGAAATTTCTTCAACCGTAAAAGTTCTCATAAGTTTATCTCCTTAATTATTTTTCATTTTTTCGATTGTATTTGTAGTTGATTTGCCTTGAACAAATTCTATAAATTCTACTCTCGTTCCGTTTTTGCGCATAATATCTGCTTCTGGAAGAGTCTCCATTGTATAATCAGCGCCTTTTGTATATACATCAGGTTTAATTTCATCCAGCAAATTACGCGGACTATCTTCATCAAAAAGTACCACATAATCCACGCATTTTAATGCGCAAAGAATTTCTGCTCTGTCATTTTCATTATTTATCGGACGAGTAGGACCTTTTATTGAGCGGACTGATTTGTCTGAATTTAGAAGAACAATCATATAATCTGCAAAACTTTTAGTTTTTTCTAAATATCTTACGTGTCCTACATGCAAAATATCAAAACAACCGTTCGTTGCGACAACTGTTTTGCCGCTTTTGTGAAGGTTCGATACAAACTCTGCAACTTTTTCTCTTCTCAATAATTGTCCCATATTACTCCTTATTCTGATATTTTACCAAAAACAAGTCAGAAATACCCCTGTATTTAACAAAAAGTAATAAAAAAGCCCCTTTTAAAAGGAGCTTTTTTATATTTGGAATCATTTACTATGCTATTTGTAATGTTTGTTCTAGCATTTCCACAGTTGAACGAGGAATCTTGTATTTTTGTTCTTCCACTTTTTGTTCTTTTGTATTTTCATCTTCTTTATCAATGATCTTTGTCTTCTTCATTATATTTCTCCTTTTGTGATAATAAAAGTCTGTGAATTTTATTTTTTGCTGTAATTTGTTGCTATCGTTATTGAATCTTTTGCACGATCATAACTGAATGAGTCTTTCAACATTTCTGCAACTTTAACATCTTTAAACGAATTTATAGGTATTTCAACAGGCAGACCGCTTTTACCTATCTTGATATACTTAACATCTTTCAAATCTTGCAGATTTCTTGAAGCTCTGCGTAATGAATCCACAGCTGGGATAAATGTATTTAATTTAATCATTTAAATCTCCTTTTCAGACTATCTATTAAAACAAATCCATTTCGATAACTTTTTGGCAAATTCTGACAGTATTCAATGCAGCTCCAATTCTCAAATTGTCAGCTACACACCATAGTGAAATACCGTTTTTAAATGCCAAATTTCTTCTAATTCTGCCGACAAATACAGGATCTACACCTGAAGCATCTCTTGTTGTCGGATACTCAAA
>CALVAU010000054.1 GCA_944325615.1 Candidatus Gastranaerophilales bacterium
GAAAGAGCGCTTTGAGCAAAACTTTTTGTATCATCAAAATTACCTTTTAAATAAGAGGCTTTTGCACAAATTATATATGCATCAAGCGAGCAATCATTCGTTTCTATGATATCTTTTGCAATCTCTAGAGCTTTATCATAGCTTTTCTCTTTTATAAAAATTTCTGCATAATCACACATATATGATAAATTATCAGGATATTTTTGAGTAAGTTCTTCTAATAGTTTTTCAGCTTTATCAAATATGAATAATTCTCCATAAACTTTTGCAAGAGCTGATTTTGTAAAATCGTCATCAGATGAATTTTGCAAATTATCTTCTAAAATTGATTTTGCAGACAAATAATCTTTTTCCTGAAATTTTAAAAGGCCTTCCAAAACTTTTGTTTGCTGATGTTTCGGATTAATTTCTAAAATAAAATTCACTTCATTTTTAGCTTTATCAAACTCTTTCTGCTTATAATACAAATAACATAGTGAATATCTATAATCCAAATTTTCAGGCTCTAGTCCGATAGCCTTTTTATAAGCACCGCCAGATTCTTCATACCATCCGTTGAGAAAATATGCGTTAGCCAGATTATAATAATATACGGATTTGTTTTTCTGCATAGATGAAGCTTTTGAAAAATATTTTATAGCATCTGTATATTTTTCATCCTCAAGGGCAAAGAGTCCAAGATAATTCAAAACCTCATCATTTTCAGTAACTTTTTCTAACTTTTTGAAAATTTCATAAGCTTTATCAAACTCATTTTTATCAAAATAAATTTTACCTTTCAAAATCTCAGCTTCATCATTTTCTTCTTCAATTTTAGATAAAATATCTAATGCTTTATCAAAATCACCTTTTGAATAACAGGTTTTAGCATATTCAACCACTACATCAATATCCAAAGGCTTTGATAAAACATATTTTTCTATTTCATCATAATCTTTAGCCATAGCCAAAACTTTTATCAATGCTGCTAGACTTTTTGCAGAGCCATCGAGCATATATATTTTTTCTGCCATTACTTTTGCATCATTTATTTTATTCTCTCTTAAATAAATTTCTTTTAGTAATTTGTAAGAATCAAGATGCGACTTGTCTTTAAGAAGAACTTTTTCAAGGTATTTTTCCGCTCTCAAATAGTTATGCAACTGAAAATATAAATCACCAAGCTGATAGAGAATTTCGATATTATCAATTTCAGTTTCAAGAGTTTTATACAACATTTCTATTGCCTGCTTATAACAACCTTGCGACTTTAATTCAAAAGCCTGTTTTATATAATCTAAAACTTCTTTATCCTGCATAATCCCTCAAATTTATTTTTTCTTCTTATTTGTATCAGCTTCTTTTTTATTTTCGTTTATTATTACCAAAACCTCATCTTCTCCTGCCATTTTAAGGTTGTTTCTTGCAATTCCTTCAAGAGAAGTTGTTTTTGAAAACTGTTTTATATCATCTTTCAAATCTTGATTACGTGTCTCTGCTTCATCTCTTACTTTTTCAAGCGTGTTAATTTTTGATTTATATGAAATTGTTTTAGATATATTCAAAATCGCACCAAAACCGACCTGCACGATACAATATAATAAAACCAAGGTCAAAAAAGAATAATAAAAGCCTTTTTTAACTTTATTTTTTTTATGTTTGCTTTGTGCAGCTCTAACCGTTTTTTCAGGTGCTACCTGATTATTTTCTGCCAAATCCGTATTTATATTTCTTTCATCTTCAGCAGTCACACATACCTCACTTTTGTCCACTTACATTATAAACAAAACAATAGACGAAAACAATTTTGTATTAATAAATTTACAATTTGAAATTTGTCGTAAAATTAAGTTGAGACCAAGTATTTCCGGTATTTATATCATAAGTTTGTTTTGCTCCGATATTAAATCTCATACGATCAACATCTTTATTTCCAAGAGGATTGACTGAAAAAATAAGTTCACTTGACCTTCTATTCCTTGTCATATCAGCAGAGAGAACCTCTTGTATCGCGAATATATTATTAAATTTTAACTCTGGAATTACACTAAAATTATCTGTCTGGATCTGAGTAATTGTCATACTATTCTTTTTATATTTAGAACTTAAAGAAAAATACTTGCTGTCATATTTAGTAAACAAACTTGTTGCATTCTCAAGCTGAGATGTTGAAATTTCACTGTCAAACGAAGTCCCGAATGACCAATTACCCTCTTGTTGAGTAAAATTTCTTGTTCTAGGTGATATGCTATATTCTTCACCTTTGAATTTTGAAATTGAATAGATATTTTTCATATCAGGTACTATTTTATTTTTATCAATTACTGTTTCTGCCGCTACTTTCTCAGGTGTTTTTATATTCAAGACAAACTGCTTGTGATCATCCATATACAAAACATCCTCAGCACCCTCAACAAATTCCGCATAACCTTTTAAGGTAGTAGCATTTAGAACTATAGGTTCTTCTTCAGTTTCTTCTGAAACATTTTCTTGTTCTTCACTTGTAATCTCTTTTTTATTCTTCTTGGTATTTTTATCAACTTCAGCATTTGCATCATCATCAGGAATTGCCCAAATAAAAATATTTGGCAATTCAACATTTGGCTCCTCAGATTTTAGATCTTGTGCAAAACCAGGTAATGAAACCATTAAAGCTAAAATCAATAAAAAAACTCTCTTTTTCATATTACACATTTTACTATTTTCAATTTATATCGTCAATCCAATAACTACCCTCTACTTATTTTATATTTACACAGCTTGAATTTGAAATTTGCGCATGCTAGGATTGTAATTGCGAAATATAAAGTTTAAAGTCATCCTGAGCAGAGCGAAGGATCTGGACCAAAAAGGATTCTTAAAGTTTCCGACTCGAATGACTGAGGAAGGATATTAAAATGGAAGAAGTAAGAGTCAGAATTGCACCGTCTCCAAGTGGTAATTTACACGTTGGAACAGCAAGAACAGCACTATTTAACTATTTGTTTGCTAAAAAAAATAACGGTAAATTTGTTTTAAGAATTGAAGATACTGATGCTGAACGTACAAGCCAAGCTTATATCGATAACATTTTCGACAGTCTTAAAGCTTTAGGACTTAATTGGGATGAAGGTCC